>JADHQX010000017.1 GCA_016777745.1 Candidatus Pelagibacterales bacterium | reverse complement strand
CCTTGCAGTTTTTTTAGTTAAACTAGATAAACCGCTTAATTCATAATTAAGTCGAGTTGCAATCTTGCCTTGTTCTTTATTATCTGTGGCTACTCTTAAATCTTTAAAAAATGCCTGAAATACTGCTTCATCTGGTAAATCTGTTCCATCCCACTCTTGAATTTCACTATGAGTATTGATTAATAAAGCATTTAATTGCGTATTATCGATACTTCTAAATAGAAGTGAAGCTATTGGAAAAATATATGTAAAAATTATAAATAGAAGTAGTGGTGCAACTAATAGTAGTGCTGTGCGGCGCCTGTAAGATTCAACCTGTTTAAGTTTAACTGATAATAACTGGCCGTCGGATGTAGTTATGGGTTGAGTCACGCTATTATTGTATATTTTTATTTAAAATTTTCTAGAAGTGATTACTTCCCTAGGCGGTCAAAACACCACCTAGGAAAATAAATCTTAGTTAAAAAGCTTAAGTCTTAAAGACCAGCTTTCCATGCTTCCCACTTATCAGCTACATCAGTTGAGTTATCAGCCCACCATTCAGCATTCATAAGTAAGTGATTCTCAAGGTTAGCAGGTGCTGTCGGCATATGTGGCATAATATCCACTTTACCATCAGGTCCACCTTCATACCAAGGATCTTGAATTAAAGACAATGAAGATTTACGGAAAGGTGCATAAGAAATATGTTTTGCACTACCCGCTAATCCTTCACTACTTGTAAAGTATGCAAGAGCATCCATTGCTTCTGCTTGGTTTGGTCCGCCATTTACTAGAACCATATACTGGTAATCTAATATTTGTCCGTCCCATACCATTTTAATTGGAGAATTTTCTCCAACAATAGCATTAAACAGTCTTCCGTTCCATGCAGTTGACATTGAAACTTCTTTAGCTACTAGAGCTTCTGGGGGCTGTGCGCCACCAGACCAGAAGAAACATCCGTCATCAGAACATAGTTCAGTCATTTTAGCTAAAGCACGTTCAATACCACCGTCAGAATCTAGAACATCATAAACGTCAGATGAAGCAACTCCATCAGCCATTAGAGCTATTTCTAGGTTAGACATTGCACCTGTATAAACTCCTCTTTTTCCAGCAAATTTTGCTTTATCAAAGAAATCTCCAATAGTACTTGGAAGGTTATAGTTGCCACCAAATATTTCTGTGTTGTAACCATAGTTCCATGAGTACAGGATATTTCCTACAGCACATTTACTCGGCATCCCACCTGGGTTATCAGTTAGAGGGTTTGCACCGCCAGTAAAGAAATCATCACTAGCTTTAGAACCATCTACACCTGCTGGAAAATCATTGTCAAAATCGAATTCAACAAATAATCCTTCATCACAACCTTGAATTGATTCAAAAGCGTAAACATCAATGATGTCCCATTCAATTGCACCAGACTCAACTTGAGCTTTAATAGCACCTAATCCACCACTGTAATCAATCCAATTGACTTCAACACCAGATTTTTCTGCATATGGATCTCCATATCCAAGTTTCTGACTATTCGTATATGCTCCACCCCATGATACTACATTAACTGCGTATGCAAGAGTTGAAGTTGTAACAAAAGCCAAGAAACATATTATCTTTATAATTTTAGACATTATTATTCTTCTCCTAATTGTTTAATTTAATTAAATTATATATATGCAGACTATTGAAAAGCATGTTCTGTATTTAAGCAACAGCTAATATGTAAAATAATATATAAAAATAAATTTAACTACTAGATGTAGTAGTATTTTAGTCTAATGCCCTACAATCAACACTAGACCAGCCTAATTTGATTTTATCGTCTATGGATATGTTAGAGTTTTTTTCAGAATTAGGGATTTTTAAAATAAAATCACTGTTATTAAGAAGACTTACTCTTAATCGCGTATGATCGCCGTGGTAAATAATTTCTTGCACATTGCATTCAAATTGATTTTCAACATCATTGTCTGGATTAATAATTACGCGCTCTGGTCGAAGTGAAACTGTAGTTTTCTCTCCAACATTAGATACAGCAATCGGATTGGCTTGTATAATTTCACCTGAATCTGTTTGCACAGAAGCTTTATTGCCGTTAATTTCCTTAACAGTTCCACTAAACGTATTATTTTCTCCAATAAATTGTGCAACAAATGAGTTAACTGGGCTTTCATATAACTCACTTGGACTAGATAGTTGTTGAACGTTGCCGTCATTAAAAACTGCAATTCTATTCGACATTGTTAATGCTTCACCTTGATCGTGTGTTACGTAGACCACTGTAACTCCAAGTTTTTCATGAATACTTTTTAACTCGTACTGCATACTCTCTCTTAAGTTTTTATCAAGAGCTCCAAGTGGTTCATCCATTAAAACAACAGCAGGATCAAAGACTAAGGCTCTCGCTACTGCAACTCGTTGTTGTTGACCGCCCGATAATTGTGCAGGCATTCTATTTCCAAATTCACTTAAAGATACCATGCTAAGAGTTTTTTTGATTCTATCTTCTATCTCTACGTTATCCATTTTTCTAACTTTTAGTGGAAAGGCTAAATTCTCATAAACTGATAAGTGAGGGAATAGAGCGTAGTTCTGAAAGACCATTCCAATTCCTCTTTTATAGGGAGGAATACTGCTAATAGGACTTCCATCTAAATAAATTTCACCATTTGTAGGAGTTTCAAAGCCTGCAAGCATCATTAAAGTGGTAGTTTTACCAGAACCAGAAGGGCCTAATAAAGTAAGAAACTCGCCTTCAGCAATATCCAAGTTTAGATCCTTAACAACTAAAACTTTTCCATCATAACTTTTGTCGACTTGCTCAAATTTAACAAAGTCTTGCTTGATATCACTCATTAGTTTTTCCTAAAAAATATTGAAAATTACTTTAACAGAATTAATTCAGCTTAATCAACAGTTTTTATTAAAGGCTTTAAATAGTTAATTGCGACAATTTGATCATTTTAAATATCGAAAAATCAATTAATAAAGGCTATATTACCCTTAGATACAAAAATATGACATCAATCAAACTTAAAAATACAGATTTAATATCTTCATTTACCAATATGAATGAGTACGTTCAGAAGTACGAAAATATTTCATTTGATATTGAAAAAATGCGCGAGGCAGTAGACCAACTAATTCAAATTCGTCCTTTTGAACAACCTCAAAAAGAAGGTCTTTTAAAATCTAATGCTATATGTCTAAATTATGATGAAAAAGAATTGGACGAATGGTTTGGTGGGAACATAAGAGGAAAATATTGGACGAAACCAGATTCTTCATTTGAAGAGATGGAGCGTGAACCATATATGGACGAATCGCGCTATACATTATTCAACGCAAAATTAAATGATACTTACTTTAAGCATGTTTATGAAACCTTGAGTGAACATTTTGCAATTGGCCGTTGTAGAATTATCAAGATGCCTCCAAGAACGACTTTAAGTTGGCATCGCGATCCTGAAAAACGCATTCATATTTCTATCAAGACTAACTATGGTTCTCGTATGTTTATTGAAGATACTGGGTTTCATATCCCATCAGATGGAAATATTTATATAACTGATAATACTAAGTACCATACAGCTATTAATGGTGGTGAAGAAGACCGTATACATTTAGTAGCAACACTCCTTAACTAAGCCCAAATCAAATATTATAATTTTTCATAAAGTAATAGAATATCTATTGCTATCCTAAATATTTTAGAGTTAAATTCCGATATGCAAAAATGTAAAAATTATATTAATGGCCAGTGGATCGAAAGTTCATCTGGTGAAGTCATTGAGGTAAATAATCCTGCTACTGGTAAAGTTATTGGTGAAGTTTCATGTGCTAAACAAGAAGAAGTAGACATGGCAGTTGATGCTGCTCTAAAGGCACATAACTCAAGAGTGCTTGTCGATATGCCTCCAATGGAGCGTGCAACATTAATGAGGACTATTGCTAATGAATTAAGGAAGGTTGCAAGTGATGGTGGAAGTTTACTGTGTAGTGAAAATGGCAAACCGCTTGCAGGGGCAATTCATGAATTTAATGATGCGGCTAATTATTTTGATTATTACAGTGGTCTGACAGATAAGCTTGAAGGCAATACTATTCCAGTAAATAAAACGGTAATTGATTATACTTTGCTAGAACCATACGGAGTTTCAGCGCATATTGTTCCTTGGAATTTTCCAATGTCGATGTTAGCAAGATCACTTGCTCCAGCTTTTGCTGCTGGTAATGCAACAGTAATAAAAACTGCTGAACTTACACCGCTTGCTACCGCAGATCATTTTGCTCAAGCAATTCATAATGCCAATGTACCTGCCGGTTTAATTAATATAATTTGTGGCTATGGCAATGAGGCGGGATCAATGATTACTGGTCACAAAGATGTTAGCCAAGTTACTTTTACTGGCTCAGTATTGACAGGTAAAAAAATCTTACATGCAGCTGCCGAAAGAGCAATTCCAGCTGTAGTAGAATTAGGTGGAAAATCTGCGGCAGTGGTATTCCCTGATGCAGATCTTGATAAGGTGGTAAATGCCGCAAGAGGTGGGATCTTTGGACAGGCTGGTCAAATTTGTTCTGCGATGTCACGGGTAGTAGTTCATGAATCAGTTAAAGATGAGCTTGTTGAAAAATTAGCAAACATGGCAAAAGGTTTAAAAGTTGGAGACGGTCATGACGATGGAGTTGAATTAACTCCGTTAATATCTGAACAACAATTACAAAAAGTTGAGAACTACGCACGATCTGGACAGCAAGCTGGTGCCACTGCAGTTGCAGGAGGGAATCGTATAGATCGAGAAGGTTATTTCTTTGAAGCTACTGTCTTTGATGATGTAAAACATGATATGACAATTGCACAAGAAGAAATTTTTGGGCCAGTTTTATCAGTTTTATCTTATAAAGATAAAGAGGAAGCTATTCATATTGCAAATGATACTGCGTTTGGATTAGCGGCAGGTGTTTTTACTAAAGATATTGATCAAGCAACAAATACTGTCAATCAACTTCAAGCTGGTCAAGTTTATGTTAACAGCTGGTTTACCGGAAGTGTTGCGACACCATTTGGTGGTTATAAACAATCTGGCTATAGTCGAGAAAAAGGCCAAGAGGCTATTAAAGGCTATTTGCAAGTTAAAAATGTAGGTATCCAACTCTAATCCAAATGGATGCACAGTTAACTAAAAATGATGCTTTTGAATTAGCAAAAAAAACATTAATGGCTTGTGGTGCATCAGAAGATAATGCTCTACCGCTAGCAAATGGTATTGTTGCAGCTGAGTTAGAAGGTATTAAGAGTCACGGCTTTCATTACTTACCAATTTACTGCTTACATCTTCAATGCCAAAAAGTAAAAGGTTTGGCTACTCCATCAATTAATTCTCGATCACCAGTAGCTTTTACTGTTGATGCTGATAATGGTTTTGCTCATAGAGCCATAACATTAGGTTTCAAAGATCTTATTCCAGCGGCAAAAGAAAATGGAATAGCCTCTTTGGCAATATCTAATTCATATAATTGTGGTGTTCTTGGTTATCACACTCAAACGTTAGCTAGAGAAAAATTAATTGGTATTGGCTTTACAAATGCGCCAGCTTCTATTGCACCAGTAGGCGGTATCAAACCAGTAGTAGGAACAAATCCTATTTCAGTAGCTGTTTATAATAAAGGCAGTATAAAAATCTTAATAGATCAATCAGCAAGTGTCGTTGCAAAAAGTGAAATATCGGTAAGAGCTAAGTCTGGTGAAGCAATTCCTACTGGATGGGCATTTGGTCCTGATGGAGAAAATACTACTGATCCATCGATTGCTTTAAAGGGTACAATGGCTCCAACTGGTGGCTATAAGGGTTTTGGTATTGGCTTATTTGTTGAAATAATGACAGCCTGCTTAACTGGAGCAAACCTAGGTACTGAAGCTAGCTCGTTTGCAGATGACAAAGGTGGACCTCCTGGCACTGGTCAATTTTTTATTGCCATAAATCCAGAAAAATATTCTCAAGGTTTTGAAGAGAAAATTACAAGTCTGATAAATAATATTGAGTCTCAAGATGGGTCAAGAGTGCCTGGCAGCAAACGAATTGCTAATGCCAATGCAAATGCCGATATACCAATAAATATAAAAGAAGATTTATATAATAAAATTATTTCTTTGCAGGGTTAATTTAATCATTATCAGCAAGTCCTGCCCCAGCAGCATTTTCTTTCAGGCGATCTGTTTCTTCGACAAAGGTTTCAGTAGAAAGTTCATATAATTGATCCCAAACTTTGTCCTTAAATGAATCTTCATTTTCTTGAATTTCTATCTTAATAATTTTTGCATTCTCAATTATTAATCCCATGAGATTAGTATCTGTTGCAATAAATTTATTCAAATTTAATAAAAAATTATGATCATCTATTTGTAATTTAATTTTCTTACCTATTCTATCAGAAAGACGATTAATAAAAGGTATTAATAAAATTGGGAAATTTATTGAGTGCAAAGTAAGATTTTTAATTTCTTCAACTTTACTTGCAGAGTCTAATAATGCAGATCCAGTATAAAAAGGGCAAAATGAATTTGGTTTTATATTATTTTCTTTACTTATTTCTTTTGGACCAAATGTCTCTTTTCCTTTAACCTGTTCAAGGTATAAACTTAGGTTTTCAATTCCTGAAATACTTAAAAGCTCAAGACTCTTAATATTTTTTCCCACTTCTTCTGCAATACCCCATGGAAATCCTGCAGCTTTAGTTGCTCTTTTTGAAATTGTTTCTATTTCACTTGAAGTTCTCATAGTCGATTATAAATCCAAGTATCGTCTGTATTTTTTAATTCATTGATTAAGGGTGCACCTTGATACATATTTATACGTAACCATTTATCAGAACGTGGATCAAATTTTTGTGCTCCAAAAAATGATAATTTTAATCTCAACATATCAATTGGAACTAATTTTGATCCAATAGTGTTATCTTGAATTTCTGAATATGGAAATTTTTCTATGATAAAACAACGTCGAACTGCATGTCGTACATCGTTATTGGACATTAAGAATTCAGCAATTGTTTTTGATGAGCTATAATCTTTTAACCTTTTAAAAAGCTCGGAAACATCTCGAGCTATGGCAAGGGGTTGCTCTAATTCAGACCCCTCTTCCTCATATCTATTAGCGACTCTAGGCTCCTCTTTATTTTTTGAGATAAACCAAAAATTTGCAATTTCTTCTGAAGAATTAAAATCTATATCCAATATATTAGAATAATTAATTTGTATTATATCAATCAAATCACTCACTAATCTTTCTCCAGGAATATCAAAATGAAGATCTTCTTCTGAACTCATTTTTTCTACCAAAGGATTTACAATATTATCATACGGCTCCATGAGCATTGAAACAATATATTCAATCCCTTCTTCACTTAGCTCATTTTCAATCCATAAGTATAATTTATTCCATAAAAATTTTTCATTAAATTCAAAATTTAATAAATATTTTTTTTCAAAATGTTCTAAATCTTTAATTAAAATTTTAATCTTATTGATTTGATATTTACTGTCTGTTTTCCAAGTATTAATATTTAATTTTGATTTTTCAAAACACTCTTTAAACTTATTAAAGTCATTAATTTCTACCTTCTCAATAGAACGAATTTGTTTTAACGCTTCTTCTCTTGAATAAATCCAGTTGTGTAACAGTGTAGGATGATTAACTATAAAAGGCGCCATACCTAATCCCGTAGAGTTACCAATCCCTAGATTTCTTGCAATGTCATCTGACAACTTAACAGCTGAAGTTGGATTTCTAGATTTTGCGATATGATTAACTTGATCAAAAGTAAATTGACGAACTAAATAAACAAGCATCATTTCTAATCTAAACGGACCACAAATTTCAGAACGTTCCTTAATTCTATAGCGATCAGCTAAACCAAATTTACCAGAACCATAAACTGCTGTGGTTCTGTATAAATAGCCAACATCTTTTACAATATTTTCATCTGGCTGTTGCCCACTTGCTAACGCTTCTACTGTATGTTCAAAAATTCTCACGGACTTATTTGCTCTAGATAAAGTTAACTCTTTATAGGAAACTCTTCCTACTTCTTGCTTTGGAACATTTTCTTTCAATCGCTCAATATCGTCTTTGGTTGGAATCCCATCATGAAGTACAAATGCGGCATCCCACTTAGTAGCAATAACTCGATCAGATCGTTCAGTAGAATTTAATTCATTTGCAAAGCAAACTAATGAATATACACGACTATCTTTTTTCACAGAGTAAACGGCTGTACCATAACCCCTCTCATCTAGCTCAAATAAGTCTTTGTTAAATTCCCAATCTTTGAATTCCCTTATAAAGCTTCTTAAGAATGATAATTTTGATTGATAAAATGATCCTAGGCGTGACAAGGTCATAATGTCTTTGGGATTGCGATGATTGATATCTGGCATAATCAATTAATATAATCTTTATAAAAATTAAACCAATTATCACCTAAAATTCCATATAATTCGTCATTATTAAAGCCAACTTTCTTTAAGCCTTTTTCAATATTATCAAACCCTCTTGCATCTTGAAACCATTCAGGCTGATTAGGAAAAGCAGCATTAGAAACTGTTCCTTCGCCATAGTCTTTAGTCTTGGTCCAAGTTCCATTTCTCATCCATTCCACAATACTGTCTGGTTGCTTCAAACAAAGATCCGAACCAATACCTAAATTTTTAGTGCCTATAATTTCAGCAGTTTTTGCAACCATTTGACAAAAACTATCTAAGGTACAATTTGTTCCACCTAGTAAATGATGCGGGTACAAAGACAATCCTAGCATTCCACCAGATTCGCCTAAAGCCTTTAGAATATCATTGGGTTTGTTTCTTTTTGCTTTATGCCAAAATAATGGATTAGCATGTGTAATTGCTATAGGTTTTTCAGAAAAATTAATGGCATCAAAAGTAGATTTATCGGCAGAATGTGACATATCAATAATCACACCGACCCTATTCATTTCTTTAATGACTTCCTTGCCCATTCTTGTGACACCACTATCATTTTCCTCATAACATCCAGTCGCTAGTAGCGATTGATTGTTGTAGGTAAGTTGCATAAATACTGCACCCATTTGATGAACTGACTCTACTAACTTAATATCATCTTCAATAGGTGAGCAATTTTGAAAACCAAAGAAAACAGCTGTTTTATTTTCATTATGTGCTTTTTCTATATCTAAGTATGATCTGCCTTGAAAAATCAGTTCAGGATAAGTTGCAAAATATCCTTTCCATTCTTCAAAATTTTTCTGAACCTCATCATAATCTTCATGATATGCAATAGTCACATGAATAGCATCTAGACCCGCTTCACGATTAGATTCAAATATTTCCTTAGACCAATTGCAGTACTGCAGGTTATCAATTCGATAGTTCTTATTCTTTGACATTAGTTAATATTATCTTTTAAATTACAATAGAGTTACTATGTTATTATATATTAGAGATCAATATTTTGAAGAAATACTCAGTTTTTAGCTTAATAAAAAATGCATTCAATGGCCATAAAAATTGGGATGTGGCCTGGAGAGATCCCGAACCTAAAAAAGAATATGATGCCATTATCATCGGCGGAGGTGGTCACGGATTGGCTACGGCATATTATCTTGCAAAAAATTATGGAATAAAGAATATCGCTATTCTTGAAAAAGGTTGGATCGGTGGTGGTAATATTGGAAGAAATACTACCATATTAAGGTCAAATTACATGCACGATGCTAATAATCTTTTTTATGATCATGGTATGCAGATGTGGAAAGATTTAAGTCAGGAACTTAACTATAATGTGATGTATTCTCCAAGGGGAATTCTAAATCTTGCGCACTCAGATGCACAAATAAATTCTTACTCTAGAAGAGGTAATTCAATGCGGTTGAATGGTATCGACGCTTCTCTACTTGGTCGTGAAGAAGTAAAAAAAATGATTCCTTTTGCAGACTTTTCAGACAATGCTCGCTTTCCAATATTTGGTGGTTTGTTGCAGCCAATTGGTGGAACAGCACGACATGATGCAGTGGCATGGGGATATGCAAGAGCAGCTGATGATTTAGGAGTTGATATAATTCAACACTGTGAAGTAAATAGTTTTGATATTGAAAATGGAAAAGTATCAGGGGTACAAACTTCACGTGGAAATATTAAGACAAAAAAAGTTGGCTTGTGTGTTGCTGGAAGTACTTCGATACTTGCTGAAAAGTTAAATATGACTTTACCAATTGAAGCCCATGTGTTGCAAGCTTGTGTGTCTGAACCTGTTAAGCCACTTCTTGATGGTGTAGTAACATTTGGCGCAGGACATTTCTATTGCAGTCAGTCTGATAAAGGTGAAATGGTAATGGGCGGAGATTTAGATGGCTACAATAGCTATGCGCAACGAGGTAACTTACCAACTATTCAACACGTATTGACTGAAGGTGTAGCCTTATTTCCAAATTTGAGTAGGCTTAAAATACTAAGAACTTGGGGTGGTATTATGGACATGTCAATGGATGGCTCACCAATTATAGACAAGACTCATATTGATGGAATATATCTAAATTGTGGTTGGTGTTATGGAGGATTTAAGGCAACTCCAGTGTCGGGACTTACATTTGCACATACAATGGCTACAAATGAACCTCATAATTTAAGTAAACCTTTTAAACTTGATAGATTTCATACGGGACACTTACTAGATGAAAAGGGTCTTGGAACAAAAACTTGGATCAGTTAATATGTTAGAAATTAAATGTCCATATTGTGGAGAACGCTCACAAAATGAATTTTCTTATGGTGGTGACGCAACTATCAAACGCCCAAAGTTAAATACTGATATAAGTGACTTGGAATGGGATAGCTTTGTTTATTACAGAAACAATCCTCGAGGTAAACATTTAGAATTGTGGCATCATATTTCAGGTTGCCGTCAATGGTTTAAAGTTTATCGTAATACAGCAACTCATGAAATAATTAAAACTCTAGAAATGCAAGAAGATTTACAAGACTAGCTATGCAAAATTATAGAATAAAAAATGGTGGGAAAATTAATAGAGATTTAAAAATTTCATTTATTTTTAACGGTAAAACTTATTTTGGTTACAAAGGTGACACCCTAGCATCAGCTCTACTCGCTAATGGTGTTCATCTTATTGGTAGAAGTTTTAAGTATCATCGTCCCAGAGGTATTATTGCAGCAGGTGTTGAAGATGCTAATGGCAAGGTACAGCTTTATAAGGACGATATAACAGAACCAAATGTAAATGTAACTGAAGTAGAACTTGTAAATGGACTGAGAATAGAAAGTCAAAATTGTTGGCCTTCTGTTTCTTTTGATGTCTGGGCAATTAATAATTTCTTAAATAGATTTTTTCCTGCAGGTTTTTATTATAAAACATTTATGTGGCCAAAAAGCTTTTGGTATAAAGTTTATGAGCCAATCATTAGAAAGGCTGCTGGCATGGGAACAGCCTCTTTAAAGTCAGACTCTGATCGATATGACCATCAATATGAGCATTGTGATATTTTAGTTGTTGGTTCTGGTCCTTCAGGAATATCGAGCGCATTAGCTGCAGCAAAAAATGGTGCTCGAGTTATTTTAGCAGAGGATAAGGCCAGATTTGGTGGTTCACTTTTGACTGATAATGTGACTATAGGCAATAAGAATGGTGACGAATGGGTCGAGGAGGCAATTGCTGATTTAAAATCTATGCCCAATGTAATTATACGAAAACGTTCTCAAGTATTTGGTTATTATGATCACAATATGCTTGTTATGTTTGAGCGATGCAAAGATCATATAGAAAATCCAGAGGCTTTTACTCCAAGGCAAAGGCTTTGGTATATAAGAGCAAAGCAAGTAATTATATCTACTGGTTCAATTGAACGTCCTTTAGTGTTTGCAAATAATGATAGACCAGGAATTATGTTGGCATACTCAGCTAAGGAATACCTTAAGATTTATGGAGTACTTGCAGGTAAAAAACCAATAATATTTACAAATAATGATACTGCATACGAAACAGCAATTGAATATAAAAAACAGGGTGTTGACTCAATTATAATTGACACTCGAAGTGAGTCAAATTCTGGCATAGCTAATGAAGCAAAGAAATTGGGAATTGCAATAAAATTTTCCCATGGAATTGCTAATACTTCAGGATACAAAAAAGTAAAGTCTGCAACTATAGGCAAGCTAAATAATAATAAAGATGGTTACATAGAATTTGAAGAGATTGAATGTGACAGTATATTTGTTTCAGGAAATTGGACACCTACAGTTCACCTGGCTTCACAGTCTGGAAATAAATTAAAATATGACTCTGACTCAGATACGTTTTTACCAGATCAATCACGTCAAAAAGAAACGGTAATAGGATCTGCCAATGGTAGTTTAACTCTTGAAGAAAGTTTAAAAGAGGGCTTTGAAACTGGATTTATTTTATCAGAAAAAATAACTAAAAATAATAAACCTACTTCAATTCCAATCTCTGATGAAAAACAATTCGGCCAACATGATAAATTTTGGTGCATGCCATTGCCAGAAAAAAAACATTACAAGAGATTTGTTGATTTTCAAAACGATGTAGCTGTATCAGATATTCAGCTAGCTGTTCAAGAGGGCTTTAGATCAATCGAACATGTAAAACGATATACCACTCTAGGAATGGCAACAGATCAAGGCAAAACGAGTAACTTAAATGGGCTGCAACTAGTTTCCGATCTTGAGAAAAAAATTGTTCCAGAGGTTGGACATACTACATTTCGTCCTCCATACACATCAGTGACCATAGGTACAATAATCGGTCGAGAAGTTGGCAAAAATTATAAAGCCACTCGTAAATCTCCTATGCATCAATGGCACGAAAAGCACAATGGTATTTTTGTTGATGCTGGCTTATGGCTTAGACCTAGATACTATAAAAAAGGAAATGAAACTTTACACGAAGCCGCAAAAAGAGAGGCTTTAAATGTTAGAAAGAATGTTGGTGTATGTGATGTGACTTCTCTAGGTAAAATAGATATTAAAGGAAAAGATTCTGCTGAATTTCTTAATCGAATTTATACTAATGCCTTCTTAAAGCTACCAATCGGTAAGGCAAGATATGGCGTTATGCTTCGCGAAGATGGAATGGTTTTTGACGATGGAACCACTACAAGAATTTCTGAAAATAACTACCATATGACTACAACAACTGCACAAGCAGCAAATGTACTAAGTCATTTGGAATATTATTTACAAGTAGTTTGGCCTGAATTGGATGTTACAGTCGTTTCTACAACTGAGCAATGGGCTGGTGCTGCTATAGCGGGACCTAATTCTAGACTTTTACTAAGTAAAATATTCCCCACTGAAGATGTCTCTAATGAAGGATTGCCATTTATGGGCTATAGAGAATTTAAATTTAAAGATAGTTTAGCAAGAGTATTTAGAATTTCTTTTTCAGGTGAGTTAGCCTATGAGATAAATGTAATGTCTAATTTTGGTGAGTCAATGTGGAAAGAAATTATTGAGCTAGGTAAGGATTTTCAAATTCAACCTTATGGCACAGAAGCATTATCAACCCTTCGAATTGAAATGGGACATGTTGCCGGATCAGAAATTGATGGAAGAACAATTGCATATGATTTATCTCTTGAAGGCATGCTTAGTGAAAAAAAAGATTTTATTGGTAAAAGATCTTTGAAAAGAAAAGCTTTCACAGAAAAAGGGCGAGAGCAAATTGTTGGCCTAGTTCCAATTGATAAAAAGACTTCTATTCCAGAAGGCTCTCATTTAGTTGTTGATCATAGATTAAAATCACCAAACCCAAAATTAGGTCATGTTTCAGCATCTTGTTGGAGTGTAGAAAATAATAACCCATTTTCACTGGCTATTTTAAAAGATGGTAAAAATAAAATAGGGGAAAAGTTATACGCCGTATCACCTCTAAAAAATATTTCTGTTCAAGTAGAAGTTGTTTCTCAACACTATGTTGATCCTGATGGAAAAAGAGTTCGATCATGAATGAAATTTCATCTCTAAATAATTTTGAAAAAAATGGCTTATATGGAAACTATCAGAATAAAAATGAGAGTGGCCTTATTGTAATAAATGAAATTACTAATATTAATATCTATCAGCTAGTAAAATTTAAAAGTGGGTCTTTAGAGGCAACATCTATAAAAATTGATGATCAAATTTTGCCAGTCAGTCAAAATTCTGTAAGTGGCAATGCAATAACTAGAATTCTGTGGAGTGCGCCAAATACGTGGTTAATAATTTCATCTGACAATAATATTAATAAAAAGATTTTGGCTAATTGTTCTGAAAATGACTTTGCGTTAACTGATTTATCTCATTCAAGGACAATATTACAAATTAAAGGAGAGAAAGCACTAAATGTTATTAAAAAAGGCTCCCCTTTAAATTTAAATGAATTTCAAAAAAATTGCTGTAGAACTTCAGTTTATCATGGCATAACATTTACCATTGATATGATTGAAGATGCTCCACAAACCCTAAACTTAATGGCCAATAGAAGTTTTTCTGAATCATTTTATCACGCCATTACCGATTCTGCATTAGAGTATGGATACAAAAAAATATAAACAAATATGGAATGGGTAAATTCAATTAGAGGACCAAACCTAACAATTTTTTTTCAGTATATTACATGGCTAGGATACAAAGATTTTCTATTCTTGTTTGTTCCTTTTTGTTATTGGTTTTTTGACCGTAAGATATTTAGCACATTTACTTTATTTGTTTTTATTAGCGCACTCATAAATGCATTCTTGAAAGATTTTTTTCAAGACCCAAGACCTGAAAATATAGAAAGTATTGATCCATTTCTGGTAAGTCTTGATCCTTCTTATGGGTTTCCTAGTGGCCATGCTCAACTAGCAGTTGTTATCTGGGGCTTTATACTGCTACGTAGTAAAAATAATTTCATTAAGATTTTATGCTTATTTCTTATTGCTTCAATTTCATTCAGTAGAATTTATTTAGGTGTGCATGATAT
>JADHQX010000016.1 GCA_016777745.1 Candidatus Pelagibacterales bacterium | reverse complement strand
GGTTTTAAAAAACCATTTAAGAAAACTTCATTTAGAAAAGATGATACTCGCAGTGAAGGTTTTAAAAAACCATTTAAGAAAACTTCATTTAGAAAAGATGATACTCGCAGTGAAGGTTTTAAAAAACCATTTAAGAAAAAAACTTTCTCTAGAAACTCACAACCTAAAAATAAATAATAATTTTGAAAGTCCTATTTTTTAGAAAAATTTTCTAACATTTGTTGCATCATTTTATGTATTACGTTTACCCCTTGTAGCGGTCTTATAAAAACCTTAAATTCAATAATCATACCTTCTTCATTCCAAGTTATTAAATCAATACCATTAATTTTAATCTCATTAATATTTAATTCAAACTCAAGTGTTGCATGATTTTTACTTATAATTTCTTTAGTGTATGAGAAAGACTTATTGTTAAATACCTGAGCTGCTGCCATTAAGTACAATAGCGTTAAGCTCCTTCCTTTTTGTGGGGTAAAAACTACTGGTGAGTAAAAAGTTACATTTTCAGCTAAAATACTTTTTAATAAATTTTGATCTTGAGTTGCTACAACCTCATGCCATTTACTTATTGGATTTTTCATTTATTCGTTTTAGCTAATGGATGAGTTTTTGTATAGACATTAAGGAGCTGTGAATTTTCAACTTTAGTATATTTTTGTGTTGTTGATAAACTACTATGGCCAAGTAACTCTTGAATAGTTCTCAAATCTCCACCATTCTCAAGTAAATGTGTAGCGAATGAGTGTCTTAAAGCATGTGGAGTTGCTGTTTCAGGTAAGGCTAGTGAAGCTCTAATTTTTTCTAGCGCATATTGAATTATTCTAGGGCTAAGTCTTCTTCTTCTCTTACCAATAAATAATGGATCATCATTAGTAAATTCATAAGGGCATATTTCCATATATTGAATTATGCTTTTTCTTATATAATCCATCATTGGAACCATCCTTTCTTTATTACCTTTCCCTTTTATTATTAAATAATCATTATTAGTAAAATCAGAATAGTTCAGATTTAGAGCTTCAGATATTCTTAATCCACACCCATACAATAAAATTAAAATTGTTTGGTTACGTTGTCCTATCCATTTTTCATCGTCAATATTTTTAGCTTCTTTTATAACCTGAATTGCAAGATCTGCAATTATTGGACGGGGTAAACTTTTTTTTTGTTTAGGTCCTTTTAAGTTAAGTATTGATGAATTATTAATTTTTTTTATTTTTATAAGATAATTAAAAAATGATTTTAATGATGATATTTGCCTAGCTATTGAAACATTGGAATTGCCTAGATTTTTTTGTTCAGCCAAGTATCCTCTAAAACCATTGTTACCTAACTTGTTTAAGTCAATTGCTGTAGGATCATTTCCTAAGTAATTTCTTAGAAATAAAATAAATTTTTTGATATCTCTTCTGTAAGCAGCTATTGTATTTTCACTTAATCCTTTGATATTCTTTAAGTTAGCGAGCCATTCTTGATATTCTTTTTGTAAAATAAATTCTTCCACTTAAGAATAAATTATAAAATTGACTGCTTAGTCTGAGCCCAGTCTTTAAGAAATGCATCTAAGCCTTTTTTTGTTAACTCATGTTCATACATTTCCATAAAAACATTTGGTGGAAGTGTAACTGTATCTGCACCAATAATTGCTGACTTAGCTACATGGTCCAAGCTCCTAACTGAGGCAACTAGAATCCTAGTACTAAGCTTGTTATAATTTGAGTAAATAGATTTTATATCTTGAATTAGTTCTAGACCGTTTTCACCTATATCGTCTAGTCTGCCGATAAATGGAGATATATAGGTAGCGCCTGCTTTTGCCGCAATAAGAGCTTGATTTGAAGAAAAACAAAGAGTTACATTAGTAGAAATTTTTTTCTTAGTAAGAGCAACACATGCCTTAAGACCATCAAATGTTAGAGGTAGCTTAACAACAATATTTTTAGATATTTTTGACAATTTTAAACCTTCATTAACCATACCTTCAGTATCAGTAGCGGTAACCTCAGCGCTAATTGGACCACTAATAATTGTAGCGATTTTTTCTAAAACGCTAATGAAATCTTGTCCAGATTTTGCTACAAGTGAAGGGTTTGTTGTAATGCCATCAATAAGACCAGTTTCATTAAGGTCTTTTATAACATCAACTTCTGCTGTATCTAAAAAAAAGTCCATAATATTTTGTTTAAATTTACTATTATACTTATAACATGAAAAACAAATAATACATATGAATTCAGCAACGCATAAAACATATTTTGCCAATGTTTTAGTGGCTTATCCACTTGATCAAGAATTTACCTATAGCTTTACGGAGGATCAGATAATAAAAGTAGGGACTATTGTCTTAGTGCCATTTAGAAGTAAAAGTTATTTAGGTGTTGTAAGAAACATAAAAGATAAAACAAATTTTGATCTTAAAAAGATTAAATCAATTAAAGAAACTTCTTCATACTCAATTTCTCAGAAAACAATAAAATTTTTAGAATGGATAGCATCATATAATTTAATACCCAAAGGTCTCGTATTAAAAATGATTTTACCTAAAAGTGAAGCTTATTTTTCTGAAGATACTGTAGGTGAAAGTAATGAAAAAATCATAGCACTCAATAAATTAGAGCTTAATGATACACAGAGTAAAGCAAAAGAAAAAATAGAAGATATCATTTCTAAAAATGAATATTCAACAGTTTTGTTAGATGGCATGCCTGGATCAGGAAAAACTGAAGTTTATTTTGACCTAATTGAAAAAAATATAATAAATACAAAACAATCTTTAATATTATTTCCTGAAGTTTCTTTAACAAATGATTTTATTAAAAGAATCGAAAAAAGATTTGGTTATTTGCCTGATATTTGGCACAGTAAAATTACGCCTTCTAAAAAGAAAAATATTATTCATAAAATTATTTCTGGAAAGAGTAAGATTGTAATAGGCACTAGATCTGCTTTGTTTTTACCTTATAAAAATCTCGGTATGTTGATTGTCGATGAGGAGCATGATCCATCATACAAGCAAGAAGAAAAAGGAATATATAATGCCAGAGATATGGCAGTGGTTAGAGCTTCAATTGAAAAATTTACATTAATACTTGTTAGTGCAACACCTTCTCTTGAGACAATTTATAATATTGATCAGAATAAATATTTTCATGTGAAATTAAAAAATAAATTTTCAAAAACACCAGAGCCAAAAATCAAAGTTATTGATATGAAAAAAAGTAAACTTAAAAAAAATAATTGGGTTTCTGATGAATTAAAAAAAGTTATTCAAAAAAAATTGTCTGATGGAGAACAATCCCTTTTGTTTATTAACAAAAGAGGCTACGCACCAATGATTATTTGTAAAAGCTGTGGGCATAAATTTACATGCAAAAATTGCTCTAGTTATTTAGTTGAACACTTAAAAGATAAAAAGTTATTATGCCACCATTGTGGATATAAATTAGGCTCATTTCAAATTAAATGTCAGAGCTGTAATAATGAAGATGAATCATTCGTTGACTTTGGTGCAGGTATAGAAAAAATCTACAATGAAATTGCTAGAGATTTTCCAACAGCAAATATTTGTCTTTTCTCCAGTGATCATATTAAATCTAGTGAAGATTTGAATGAAAAAGTTGAAAAAATTTATAATAATAAATTTGATATTATCATTGGTACTCAATTAATAACAAAAGGTTATCATTTCCCATTTCTTACATGTGTTGGCGTAGTTGATGCTGATATGACTTTGAGGGGTGGAGATCTTCGAGCCTCTGAAAAAACTTATCAAATGCTCTATCAAGTTGCCGGAAGAGCTGGCCGTGGTGACATACCGGGAGAAGTTTTTTTACAAAGCTATTTTCCAGAAAATGAAACAATTAAAGATCTAACAAGTATGAATAGAGAAAAATTTTATAAGAAAGAATTGGGTATTAGAATGAGAGCAAATCTCCCTCCTATTTCTAAAATGGCAGCAATCATTGTTTCTGGTAGAAATATTTCAGAAGTTCAACAAACTTGTCTTAAGCTTTCCAAAACTATGCCTAAAATTGATAATGTTGATTTCTATGGACCAGCCCCAGCCCCCTTATCTCGATTGAAGGGCAAACATAGACTAAGGTTCTTAATTCATGAGAAAAAAGGCAGAAAAATACAAAAAATCATTCTGCATTGGTTAGCTAAGGTCCCCCAGACTGCAAGTGTAACTATTACCACTGATATTGACCCACAAAACTTCACATAAAAAGCACATATGTGACATTCAAGTGCTTGAAAAATACTATACTTAATGATACGCAATGACTTTAAATTAATCTAATAAAATAGCCACAAGTGTCAAAATCTAGTCATTCAGCTTCAGCATCAAGATATGCCAATGCACTGTTTCAGTTGGCTAAAGAAGCGAAGGTATTAGATAGTATTTCTAACGATTTAGATAAAATTATGGAACTCTTGATGTCAGATAAAAATTTTGCATCTTTTATAGAAAATCCATCTATTAAAAATATTAATAAATTAAGTTTGTTAGATATGGTGGCTGATAAACTTGAATTATCAAAACTAACAAAAGACTTTATAGGTGTGGTAACTAAAAAAGGTCGCGTAAGTAACATTAAAGACGTTATAAAAAGCTATAAAGATTTAGTTTCTGATTTTAATGGAATTAAAAATGCTTATGTCTCATCTTCAAAAGTATTATCTGAAAATCAAATTGATTCTATAAAGCAAAAACTTAGAGAAAAATTTAGCTCAGAATTTATTTTACACACTGATGTAGACGAAAGCTTGATCGCAGGCTTAAAAATAAAAATTGGAAGTCAAATGATTGATAGTACAATCAAAAGTAAATTAAACGCGTTAAAAGCCAAAATGAAAGAGGTAGCATAATGGATATTCAACCATCAGAAATATCAAAGATTTTAAAGGAAGAAATTAAAAATTTTGGATCTGATTCCGAAATACTTGAAGTTGGACAGGTTTTATCTGTTGGGGACGGTATTGCTAGAGTTTATGGATTAGACAATGTTCAAGCTGGAGAATTGGTTGAGTTTAGTGATGGCACCAAAGGAATGGCACTTAACCTTGAGAGTGACAACGTTGGTATAGTCTTATTTGGAAATGACTCAGGAATTAAAGAAGGTGACACCGTTAAAAGAACTAACTCAATTGTAGACGTGCCTGTTGGAAAAGAACTTTTGGGTCGTGTTGTTGATGCTTTAGGTAATCCAATAGATGGTAAGGGACCAATTAATTCAGATAAAAGATCTCGTATTGAGGTTAAAGCTCCAGGCATTATACCAAGACAATCAGTCTCAGAACCAATGCAAACTGGTTTAAAAGCAATTGATAGTTTAATTCCTGTTGGCCGTGGACAACGAGAACTTATTATTGGAGATAGGCAAACTGGTAAAACAGCAGTAGCAATTGATGCAATTATTAATCAAAAAACAATTAATGAATCTTCTGATGAGTCAAAAAAACTATATTGCTTCTACGTAGCAATTGGACAAAAAAGATCTACAGTTGCTCAGATTGTTAAGACTTTAGAAGATGCAGGAGCAATGTCATACACTACTGTAATTGCTGCAACGGCATCAGAATCAGCACCACTTCAATTCTTAGCACCTTATGCTGGATGCTCTATGGCTGAATACTTTAGAGATAATGGTATGCACGCGTTAATTGTTTATGATGATTTATCAAAACAGGCTGTTGCTTATCGACAGATGTCATTACTACTTAGAAGACCTCCAGGCCGTGAAGCCTTTCCAGGTGATGTATTTTATCTTCATAGTAGACTATTAGAAAGAGCTGCAAAATTAAGTGATAAAAATGGCGGTGGCTCACTTACTGCCTTACCAATTATTGAAACTCAAGCAAATGATGTTAGTGCGTTTATTCCTACTAACGTTATTAGTATCACTGATGGACAAATATTTTTAGAAACAGAATTATTTAACCAAGGTATTAGACCTGCGGTAAATGTTGGTTTATCTGTATCAAGAGTTGGTTCCGCTGCTCAAACTAAAGCCATGAAAAAAGTTTCTGGATCTATTAAGTTAGAATTAGCCCAATATAGAGAAATGGCTGCTTTTGCTCAGTTTGGTTCAGATTTAGATGTCTCGACTCAAAATTTATTAAATCGTGGATCAAAATTAACAGAACTTTTAAAACAAGATCAGTATTCTCCAATGACTGTTGCTGAACAAGTTATTTCAGTTTTCACTGGAGTAAAAGGATACTTAGATGATCTTGAATTAAATCAAATTAAAGATTTTGAGAGAGATTTTTTTGCTAAAATAAGCGCATCAAACCCAGAATTAATTGAAAAAGTTAATACAACTGGAATTTTAGATGATGATGCTGAAAGTACATTGATCTCAGTAATTGAGGAGTTTAAAAAAGCTTAAATATTTCATGCCTAGTTTAGATGATTTAAAAAAAAGAATTGCTAGTGTTAAATCAACACAAAAAATAACAAAGGCAATGAAGATGGTTGCTGCGGCTAAACTTCGTAAAGCCCAAGAGGCGGCGGAGCAATCTCGCCCATATTCAGATAACATGAAAAATCTTATGGATTCTATTTCAAGAGGATTTGTTCCAACTGATAATTCTAGAAACCTCTTAACAGGCAGCGATGAAGATAAGACCTATCTTTTAGTTTTATTTACTTCAGAAAGAGGTCTTTGTGGTGGATTCAACTCTCAAATTTCTAAAGCTTTGAGAGAAAAAGTTGTTGATTTACATAAAGAAAATAAAATAGTTAAAATTATTTGTATTGGTAAAAAAGGTTATGACATTGTTAAAAGACAATATGGTGATCAGATTGTCGATACAGTAGATTTATCTGCAGTTAAATCAATCCAATATGAAGATGCTAAAAAGATTTCAGATAAAATTATTAAAATGTATTTCGATGCTGAGTTTGACAAATGTTTAATATTTTATAATAAATTTAAATCCGTAATATCTCAAATACCTACAGAACAACAAGTTGTTCCAGCAGAGATAGTTGAGAATGATAATGATGAAAATATCTCTAGGAATAATAGTTTTTTTGAATTTGAACCTAATGAGAAAGAAATATTAGAAGAGTTATTGCCTTTAAATTTTGCAGTACAAATTTTCAAGGCACTTTTAGAAAGCTCAGCTAGTGAACAGGGGTCAAGAATGAGTGCAATGGATAATGCATCTAGAAACGCCTCTGATATGATTGATAGTTTAACATTATTTTATAATCGCTCTAGACAAGCAGTAATCACTAAAGAATTAATAGAGATTATTTCTGGAGCAGAAGCAGTTTAAAAAAAGGAGAAAATATGACAAGTAATATAAAAGGATCTATTTCACAAGTAATTGGAGCAGTTGTTGACGTTAAGTTTGAAGACAGCCTTCCAGCTATATTAAACGCCTTAACTGTAAAAGTAGGAGATAAAGTTGTTGTTCTTGAAGTGGCTCAACATTTAGGAGAATCTAGCGTGAGAACTATAGCAATGGATGCTTCGGAGGGGATGTCTAGAGGTGATGAAGTTATTGATACTGGAAAACAAATTCAAGTACCAGTTGGCCCTGAAACACTTGGAAGAATTATGAATGTAACAGGTGATCCCATTGATGAAAGAGGTGAGATAAAATCATCAGAAACTTGGGGAATTCATAGAGACGCACCAGAATTTGTTAACCAAGCGACTGAAACAGAGATACTTGTTACTGGAATTAAGGTAGTTGACTTATTAGCTCCGTACTCAAGAGGTGGTAAAATTGGACTATTTGGTGGTGCCGGCGTTGGTAAAACAGTTATTATTATGGAATTAATTAACAATATTGCAAAAGCACACGGTGGATATTCCGTCTTTGCTGGTGTTGGTGAAAGAACTAGAGAAGGAAATGACCTTTATCATGAAATGATAGAGTCGGGTGTTATTGATTTAGAAGGTGATAAATCTAAATGTGCATTAGTATACGGCCAGATGAACGAGCCTCCAGGGGCAAGAGCTAGAGTTGCTTTAACAGGTCTCACTCAAGCTGAATACTTCAGAGACCAAGAAGGAAAAGATGTACTATTTTTTGTAGATAATATCTTTAGGTTTACTCAAGCTGGTTCAGAAGTATCAGCGCTTTTAGGTAGAATACCATCTGCAGTTGGATATCAACCAACTTTAGCAACAGATATGGGGCAACTTCAAGAGAGAATTACTTCTACTGATAAAGGCTCTATTACTTCAGTGCAGGCAATTTATGTGCCGGCAGATGATTTAACCGATCCAGCTCCAGCAACATCATTCGCTCACTTAGATGCTACGACAGTTTTATCTAGACAAATTGCTGAGCTTGGAATTTATCCTGCAGTAGATCCATTAGACTCTACTTCTAGAATTTTAGATGCAAGAATTCTAGGTGATAAACACTATAATGTAGCAAGAAATGTCCAATCAGTGCTTCAAACATATAAATCTCTTCAAGATATTATTGCTATTTTAGGAATGGATGAATTATCAGAAGACGACAAGCTGACAGTAGCACGTGCAAGAAAGATACAAAGATTTATGTCACAACCATTTTTTGTTGCAGAAGTCTTTACTGGTACACCAGGAAAGTATGTTGAATTAGAAGATACTATTAATGGTTTTGATGCGATCTGTAAGGGTGAGTATGATCATTTGCCAGAAGCAGCCTTTTATATGGTAGGAACTATTGAAGAAGCTGTTAAGAAGGCTGAAAAAATGGCTGAGGAAGCTGCAGCTTAATTAGTATGTCAGAAATATTTAGTATAAAACTTGTTACACCATCTAAAGTTTTTTTGGAAGCCAATGCATCTTTAGTTACAGTTCCTGCGACTGAAGGTGATATTGGTTTTTTAGCTAACCACGTGAATTTTATTTCCTCTATAAGACCAGGCTTTATTTCTGTTAATCTTGAAAGTGGAGATGAAAAAGTAATATATATTTCTGAAGGCTTTGCTCAATTTAATGATAACAACTTATTGATAATTGCTGTTGAGCTTATAGAAAAAGAGGATTTGAATAGTGATTTTGTAAATCAAAAAATAATTGATCTGCAAAATATGCAAGATTCTAATATTTCAAATATTAAGCTTCAGAGTAAAATAGATAGCCTTAAATCCTTAAGTTTATAAAAAATTATCAAATTCAATAAAGGTTTTTTCATATAGCTCTTTTTTAAACGGAACTATTAATTTCATTAATTCCTCTTTATAAGCCCATTTCCAATTTTTAAATTCGGGGTGTTTAGTTTTAATATTTATTTCAGCATCGTCGCCAAAAAAATTAAGAATAAACCACAGTTGCACTTGACCCTTATATTTTCCCCTCCAAAGTTTTTTTTGTAAATTATTAGGTAAATCATAACTGTACCAATTTTTAGTTTTATCTAAAATTTTATAATTTGATACTATTCCAGTTTCTTCAGCCAATTCTCTTATGCAAGTTTCTTCGGGAGTTTCATTATTATCTATACCACCTTGTGGCATTTGCCATGCAGATTCATCTTTATCAAATCTTTGTCCAATAAATATTTTTTTTTCATGATTAATAATAAGCATGCCAACACCACGTCTATAATCTTTAAAATCCATATTATTTAATAAATTGATCTTTTGTTAAAAGATCTAAAGCATAATCAAGCTGATTATCTATTTCATTATCAGTATCTTTTGATCTTAAAACTTCTATATCTGGAGTAATACCTATTTTGTGAATTGAGTCTCCAGACGGTGTGTAGTACAATGCTGTGGTAAGTCTTATAGCACTTCTGTCATTAAGAGGAAAAACAGTTTGAACAGAGCCTTTTCCATAAGATTGCTCACCAATAATTATTGCACGTTTATGATCTTGAAGGGCACCAGCTACAATTTCTGATGCAGATGCAGATCCACGATTAATCAGAACTATTATTGGTTTATCTTTTGTTAAGTCACCTCTGGTAGCTTTAAATGATCCAATGTCTGATTTATCTTTTCCTTTGGTAGAAACTATTTCACCAGAATTTAAAAAACTATCAGTGACTGCAATTGATTGTCCTAACAAGCCGCCGGGATTATTTCTTAGATCTAATACATACCCAACTAATTTATCATTCCCAATTTCTGATTCTAGGTTGTTTATGGCTTTTTTAATACCACGGTCAGCTTGCTCACTAAATGATATTAGTTTTATATAACCTACATTACCTTCGCGACGAAATTTTACTGCTTCAATAGTAATTATGGCTCGTGTAATAGATATTTCCAGGGGCTCATCTTCACCTTCTCTGGCAATTTTAAGATTTACCGTTGTTCCAATTAAGCCTCTTAGTTTATCTACTGACTCAGTAAGGCTAAGTCCAAAGATACTTTCATCATCAATATGTGTAATATAGTCACCTGGCTGTACTCCTGCTTTTGCACCTGGTGTTCCGTCTATAGGGGATATTATTTTTACATATCCACTTTCTAATGTTACTTCAATTCCAAGCCCACCAAATTTACCATCTGTCTGCTCTTGCATTTCTTTATAGTTTTCTAAATTCATGTAACTAGAGTGTGGATCAAGAGATTGGAGCATTCCATTAATTGCGGCTTCAATTACGTCTTCTTCATTAACATCATTTACATAATTTGATCTAATAGTTTCAAAGACGTCACCAAAAGTATTAAGTTTTTTATACAAATTTTCATTATTAGCACTTAGTGAAAATGAAAATAAAAAGACTGCAAGAAATATATATATTGGTAATTTTTTCATTATTAAGCCTTATGATATGGATGATTAATTTTAATTGTAGTTGCTCTATAAATTTGTTCTAAGAGTATTATTGTAGCAAATGAATGAGTTAGTGTCATTGGACTAATTGATAATAGCAAGTTTGCTTTTTTTTTCATTATTTCTGTAAAACCTTCGGTATTGCCTATAAAGAAATTAATTCGTTTATTGGAACTTTCAAATATTAATTCAGTAAATTTTGCAGTAGTTAACTTTTCCCCTTTTTCATCAAGTAAAATATTAAAGCTTCCAGAGCCTAATTCCTGATCAAGCTCCTTTAAATTTATTTGTTTTAAATGAATAGGATCAATTACCTTCCTACCGGAAGACTTGATTCTCTCTAAGTACTTATTGGCTAAGTTTTTCTCAGCATCAAATTTTAATTTGTCTAAGTATAAAACTTGAATTCTCATTCACTATAAGACTCTAGATCTATGGACCACATTTTTTCAAGATTATAAAATTCTCTAACCTCTTTTTTAAAGATGTGAACAATTATATCCCCACAGTCTATTACGATCCATCCTGTATTATTATTCCCTTCTATATTAGCTCCCTTAAAACCAGATTTTTTTAAGCTTCTATATATAGATTGTGAAAGTGCATTCACATGTCGATTAGATGTACCAGTTGCAAAAATCATGTGACTTGCAATAGATGTTTTTTTTGAAACATCCATAGAAAGTATATTTTCAGCCTTATTAGACTCTAAATCTGTTAATATGCTAGTATGATTATCCAATTTATTTTTCTAATCTAATTTCTGTAGATGATATGTTTTCGTCAAAGTCTTGAATAAATACCCAACTTGGATTTTTTTCATACAATAGTCCCCTTGAATTATAATTCAATCTAAATTTTTTATACCTCTTGCCAATGTATCCATTAATTACTTGGTCATCTAAGCCATTACGATTAAAGATAGCAATTGGAAATTCTTGTATAATATCATCATAGTCTTTCCATTTATCGAGAGATATAAAAGAATCAGCACCCATTAAAAATATAAATTGGTCTGCATTATTTAATTTAATATACCTAAGGTTATCAATAGCATAATTAGACTTAGTTTTTTCTTCAGTACTTATTATTTCTATATTGTTTTTATCTATTATGTTTTTTGCTTTTTTAATTCTCAAATCCAGTGGCAAATATTCCTTACTAGATTTTAATGGATTTTGTTCTGTAATAAGCCAGTAAATCTTATCAAGGTTTAGTAGCTCTATCGCGGTCAAGCTAATTTTAATATGTCCCAAATGGGCTGGATTAAATGAGCCACCTAAAATTCCAATTTTCATTTTAATTAAGGCCTTATCTGGCCGTTTCCTTTTACAATATATTTATATGTTGTCAGTCCCTCTAAGCCAACTGGTCCTCGCGCATGAAGTCTACCTGTAGAAATTCCAATTTCAGCACCAAGCCCAAATTCTCCACCATCAGCAAATTGAGTAGATGTATTGTGCATTACAATTGCGCTATCAACCAAATTAAGAAATTTTTCTGCAACTTCTTTATCTTCGGCAATGATACTTTCAGTATGACCAGATCCATATTCAGCAATATGTTCAACTGCTTCATCCATATTCTTTACTAATTTTATAGCAATAATTGCATCTAAATATTCAGTACTCCAGTCTACTTCATTGGCATGCAAAATTCGATTGTCAATTTCTTGACTTGCAATATCACCTCTAATTTCACAACCTCCTTCATGTAAATTAGTAACAATCTTATTTAAATTATCTTTAGCATACGCCTGATCTATTAGGAGGGTTTCAGCTGCACCACAAATTTCTGTTCTTCTTAACTTAGCATTATGTATAATCTTTAAAGCCGTTTCTAAGTTTGCTGAGTTATTAACATAGATGTGGCAAATACCCTCAAGGTGACCAATGATAGGCACTCTAGCCATATCTTGAACTTTTTTTACGAGTCCTTTGCCGCCCCTCGGCACAATAACATCAATTGTATCTGTCATTTCTGCAAGCATATAGTCTACTGCAGCTCTATCGACAGTTTCTACAAGTTGAATTATATCTTTATTTAAATTATTTTTAGTTAATGCTGATTGAATAGCTTTTATTAGGCTTGTATTAGAATTAAAAGATTCTGATCCACCTCTTAATATAGCTACGTTACCAGCTTTGATGCAGAGAACACTTGCATCAACTGTAACGTTGGGTCTACTTTCATAAATTATTCCAATTACTCCTAATGGTACAGAGACTCTATTAATTATAAGGCCATTTGGTCTTTTTGTTTCATACAGCACTCTTCCAACGGGGTCTGATAATTTAACTATATCTTCAACTGACTTAGCAATATTTTCAATTCGCTCATTATCAAGCATTAATCTATTAATCATCACTTTAGATGTATTATTTTTTTTTGCTAAATTAATATCTTCTTGATTAGCTGAAATAATCTTATCTTTTTCATCTCTAATACTTTTAGCAATAGATAGTAGAAGATTATTTTTATCTATAGTAGAGAGAGATTTAATTTCTTTGCTTGCTTTGACACTTTGTTTACCAACATCAGTCATATAATCTCTTATATTCATAGCAATACCAAGTCATCCTTATGGATCATTTCTTCTCTATAAGAGTAACTTAGAATATTTCCAATTTCATTACTTTTATGACCCATTATTTTTTTACCTTCTTCAGAAGAATAGCTAGATAAGCCTATTCCAATCTTATCTTTACTAGAAGACAACACTTCAATAGCATCTCCTCTTTCGAACTCGCCATTTACCTCTAGAATTCCAGCTGGTAATAGGCTACTTCCATTTATGAGGGCTTTATTGGCACCGTCATCAATTATCACAGAACCAACAGTTTGCATTGTTCCTACAATCCATTGTTTTCTTGCTGCAAGTGGAGTTTTATTTGGTGTAAACCATGTGCATGGTCTTCCATTAAACAAAGCTTGGATTGGATTATTAATAGTACCATTAGTTATAGCCATATGGCATCCAGCCGATAACGCTGTTTTTGCAGCCATAATTTTAGTTTTCATACCGCCTTTGCCAGTTTCTGAAATTGATGAACCGGCCATACTTTCAATTGTTTCATCTATCGATTCAACTGAATCTATTAACTTTAATTCTTCATTATTTTTTGGATCAGAAGAATAAAGGCCATTTATATTAGATAGAAGAATTAAGCAGTCTGCTCCAGTAATCTGGGCTACTCTAGCTGCTAGCCGATCATTATCGCCATATTTAATCTCATTCGTAGCAATTGTATCATTCTCATTTACCACTGGAACAATGTTTAATTTTAATAAATTGTCTATTGTTCTCCTTGCATTAATAGATCGCCTTCTTTTCTCAGTATCATCTAAAGTCAATAATATTTGTGATACTTTAGACTCATACTTCTCAAACGCATTTTTAAATGCTGACATTAATTGTATTTGACCTACAGCGGCAACAGCCTGGTGAATATCTAATCTTAGTTCAGCCATTTCCAAATTTAAATCTTTAGCACCAAATGCTATTGCTCCCGATGAAACAATGATAATTTCTTTATTTTGACTTTTTAGAAAGTTTACATCTTCAGCAAGTGATATTAACCATTCTTTATTCAACTTATTTGTTGCATTATCAAAAAGAAGAGATGAGCCAATCTTAATTACAATTCTCTTTGTATTTTCAATTTTCATTATTTACACCAGCATCTAAAATAATTTGTTTTAATTCTTCAACACCATCATTAGTTATTGTAGATATAACAAAGACCTTATTTTTAACTTCTTTTTTTAAATCCTTAACTATTTTTTTTATAACATCACTCTCTAATAAATCTGATTTATTGAGCACAATAATTTCAGCTTTATTTCCTAATTCAACATTATAGCTTTTTAATTCATTTCGAATAGTTTTGTAATTATCTAGAACATTTTTTTCTGATATATCCAAAATATGTATAATTGAAGTACATCTTTCAATATGCCTTAAAAATTGAAAGCCAAGCCCAGTACCAATATGTGCCCCTTCAATTAATCCAGGAATATCAGCTATAATCTTCTCTCTGTCACCTTGTCGCATAACTCCTAACTTAGGAACTATTGTTGTAAAAGGATATTCACCAACTTTTGTCTTAGCAGCTGTAAGTTTTCGCATAAAACTTGACTTGCCTGCATTTGGAAGTCCAACAAGACCTGTATCAGCAATAAGTTTAAGTTTAAACAACACATCAGCTTCGTATCCTTTTTCTCCTAAGGTTATTTTGCGTGGAGCTCTATTTGTGGATGATTTAAAATTTGTATTTCCTAAGCCACCTTTGCCACCTGAAAAAAGTAATATTTTCTTTGTATCAATTATATCTTCAACTAATTCATCTTCTTCATAGATTTGAGTTCCAATTGGAAGTTTTAGAACAATATCCTTGCCAGCTGCACCATTACGTTTTCTACCCGCACCATGCACTCCTTTTTTAGCCCTAAAATGTTTTTGGAATCTAAAATCAACAAGAGTATTTAAACCTATAACACCCTGAATATAGATATGCCCTCCACGACCACCATTGCCACCGTCAGGTCCACCGTATTCAATATATTTTTCTCGTCTGAAGCTTAGACAGCCATCTCCACCATCTCCACTTTTAATATAAACTTTAGCTTCATCGATAAACTTCATTGTTTTGAGCTTA
>JADHQX010000015.1 GCA_016777745.1 Candidatus Pelagibacterales bacterium | reverse complement strand
GATGAGCCAAATGATACGGCTGTTTCGATTGTTTCATTCGGTACCTGGCGAATACCCAAATTAGTTAAGCGAATAATTGGAGGCATTGAATAAATCATAGTTGCTAATATTGCTGGAGCTGCACCTATACCAAAGAAAAACATTGCCGGGATAAGATAAACAAATGCCGGCATAACTTGCATCGTATCTAAAAATGGTTTTAAAAATGACTCAAACCTATCGCTCTGTGAAGAGAGTACTCCAAAAAAAACTCCAACAATTACTGAAAGTAAGACTGACAAACTCATTAAAGCCATAGACTCCATAGCAGGTTCCCACATATCTACAGCACCCCAAAAATAAATTCCAAATGTAAATAATATAGCTAGCTTTAATCCTCCAACCTTGAATGCAGGTATAATCATAAGAGCTGCAATAAATACCCAAGAAGAGTCTAAAAGAAAGTCTTCAAATCCGTAATAACCAAGTTTTACATAGCTTGCAACTAATCTTGTAATCCATTTGTAGTGATCTTTTAAATAGTCTTCTCCAGCATTTATCCAGGCTGTAAAAGTGAATGCATCAGTTGCAAATTCTGGAAAAACTGATTTTTCTTCACTTTGAATAGATAAGTAAATTGAGAGGGCAAATGCAACAAAAATAAGAATAGGAAGCAGAAACCTATAGTAACTCGAATTTGATACCTTAGTTATTGTGTTATTTAAAAGTGCCATTGCGAGTAAGAGTTGTTTATAAGCATGTGATTATTATCAATTATAAATTAATTAAATGCAACCTTGCATCTTATTAGTAATATAATAGTATTTTTTACATATGCAAAGTAACGAAAAAATTATTTGTAACAATGTTTGGAAATTATTTGGTCCAAATGAAAAGTCTATTTTATCTAATTTAGACAAGAGTTTATCTCGCAATGAAGTTCAAGAAAAAACTGGTCACGTCGTAGCCGTGAGAGACGTAAGTTTTTCGATAAAAAAAGGGGAGACTTTTGTTGTTATGGGTTTGTCTGGTAGTGGGAAATCAACTTTAGCAAGATGTATCTCAAGACTTATAGAGCCTACACATGGAGAAGTAAAAATTGATGATGTTGATGTTATCAAAATGAATAAAAATGAACTCACTGACTTAAGAAGAAATAGAATGAGTATGGTTTTTCAACATTTTGGTTTGTTTCCACATAAAAAAGTAATTGATAATATTTCCTATGGATTAGAAATAAGAGGAGCTCGGCTCAAAGAGAGATTAGAACGAGCTATGGAAGTTTGTAAAATGGTTGGCTTAGAAGGTTGGGACAATCACTATCCAAGAGAATTATCTGGAGGAATGCAACAAAGAGTTGGATTGGCAAGAGCTCTTGCAGTTGATCCAGAAATATTAATTTTTGATGAGCCATTTTCTGCTTTAGATCCCTTGATCAGAAGAGAGATGCAAGATGAACTTCTTAAGCTTCAAGAAAAGCTGCAAAAAACAATGGTGTTTATTACTCATGATTTTGCAGAAGCAATTAAAATGGGTGATACAATTGCAATCATGAAGGATGGAGAGATTGTACAATTAGGAACCCCAGAAGAAATTGTTGCCAATCCTATTGATGAATATGTTAGAGAATTTACCGAAGATGTACCAAAATATAAGGTACTTAGTGCAGGTAAAATATGTCGAAAAGAAGTGTGTGAAGGTACAATAAAAACCTTCAAAGAAGGCAATGATTGTATTGTCAATACTTCTAAAATAGACGGATTAATGGATATGTGTTGTGAAAATGATAAAACATTTCCTGTTGTTGATAGTGTAACTGGTGAATTAGTTGGTGAAATTGACCGTACTATTATTATGCAATCAATGACTTCAAAATAACAATATCAATAAAATTTCTTATTATCTCTTTGATGGTTTTCTCGAAGTGCATCACGCCAAATAATAATCATTCCTGCCAATACTATAGCTAGAACGCCTGGAAATAATTGGTCAATAGGAGCTTCTTTAAAAAAAATCCAACCTAAAATAAATGAAGATGGAATCCCCAAATATTCAAATGGTGCCAGCTTGCTTGGTAGCATTAGGCGATAAGCATAAATAAATAAAATCCCCGCTGTTCCACCAAGTATTCCTGTCATTATCATTAAAAACAAATGGCTCATATTTTCTATTGGCTGGTGATCAGATGAAATGAAATACAATACAAAGGCGCCAACAATTGAAAAAAATAATGAGTAAAATTGTATTTTTGCAGTTGAAATGTTTTCTGGAATAAATTTTAAAACTATCATTGATAATGACCAACAAAATGCAACTAAAATAGGGAAAATTGAATAGATAACAAATACATCGCTTGTAGGCTTCATAATCATAATTACACCCAAAAATCCTATAACGATTGCGGACCATCTATATATTCCCACCTTATCTTTTAAAATAATAATTGATAGAAGCGCTATAAAAAAAGGTGATGCAAAAGTTAGTGTCATTGCTATCGCATACTGCATATTAATTACAGAAATAAAGAAAAAAACATTTACTCCAGTAAAACAAAGGCCTCTTATTAGACAGACGGTAATAAATTTTTTATTTAAATCTTTGAATATTTTTAAATCATCTTGTGAAAATAAGATCAAAATTACAAGTGGAATAATTGCAAATACATTTCTAAATACTAAGAGTTGAGTAGTTGAATAAGTATCGCCAAGACTTTTAATAATTATACCATAGGAATCAATTAATATTATCCCCAAAAGCATTGCCCCTACTGCTAAGTAAGTATTTAAATTAAATGTATATTTCTGCATAAAGATTAATAATAAATATTGTTAACTCTTGAAAGCTATCATTTATTATCTTTAAATAAATAAATAAAAGAATTATAGTTTTTTTTAATTTGTGAAGAACCTAAACTATGAAACAGTTTAATTTAAATATAGATGAAATTTTACAACCGCAAGATTGGGGATTTCCTGTACCAATTGCATATGGACCAGGAAGAGTTAAAGAGATTTCTTCTTTTTGTAAAAATTTAAATATTCATAATCCATTGATAGTAACCGACAGTGGAAGCAAAGACTTGCCCTTTATTGAAAATTTAATAAAAGTTTTGACAGATTCAAATATTAAGTCAGGTCTTTTTTATGGTATTTCCCCTAACCCACGAAGTGATGAAATAGCAAATGGCTGTTCTGAGTTTAAATCTGGAAATCACGATGCTATAATTGCAATTGGTGGTGGAAGTGCAATGGATGGTGGTAAATCTATTTGTTTAACTGCTAATAATGATTATCCACTATTTGATTTTGATTGGGAAAAACCAGCACCTAAAATTGGAAAAGAAAATCAATTTCCAAAGCTGATAACAATTCCAACTACTGCAGGAACTGGTGCCGAAACTGAGAGTACTGCAATGGTTACCGATATTGAACAAATGATGAAGTTTTGTATTTGTCATCCAGAACTTAAACCTGCTGTTGCAATACTAGATCCGGAGTTAACATTAAAATTACCAGCAAACCTTACGGCATGGACAGGTGTTGATGCTATGGTTCACGCAATTGAAGGTTATATCGTACCTGGATTTCATCCTTTATGTGATGGTGCTGCTCTTGAAAGTCTATCTTTGATTTCTAAATCCCTTCATTTAGCAGTCGAAGAACCTGATAATCTTGCTGCACGTGGGGCTATGCTAGTTGCTTCTATGCTTGGCGGTATTGCTTTTATTAAAGGTTTAGGTTTAGTCCATGCAATTGCACACATGGTTGGTGCAGAGTATAATACTCATCATGGCTTAACAAATGCGATAATACTTCCAACTGTATTAAGATATAATTTACCTACGTTAGAAGAAAAAGTAAAACGCATGTCTGAAGCGCTGCAATATGAAGATGCTACTGTAGCCACATTTATTGCCAATCAAGAAAAACTTTTAGATAGATTCAATATACCCAAGGGGCTTAATGAAATTGGTGTGCCAGAAGATTGTGTAGACAGAATTGCAAAAAAATCTATGGTTGATACAGCATTTGGTACCAATCCAGTAGAAGCAAAGATTGATGATATGAAAAAGCTGGTTCTGGCCAGTATAATTAAAGCGCGATAAAAGGAATAAATAATGGAAAATCTTCAAAAATTTTATATTAACGGCGAGTGGGTTACTCCACAGTCCAAAAATACAATGCCTGTAATGAATCCGGCTACAGAAGAACAAATTGGAATTGTGGCCATGGGAAATACTGATGATGTAAATCTTGCTGTCAGTGCTGCAAATGCTGCATTTGAAACTTTCTCTCAAACATCAAAGGAAGAGCGTTTAAAATTACTTTTAAAAATTCAAGAAGTTACAAAAAATAGATTTGAAGATCTTGTCCAAGCAATGAGTTTAGAAATGGGAGCACCAATGACGATGGCTAGAGACGCTCAAGCTGATGCTGCTATAGGACATCTAGATGGATTTATTGAAGCATTAAAAAAACTAGAAGATTATGTAACACTTCCAAATGGTGATGTTCTTTGCAAAGAACCTATTGGTGTGTGTGGACTAATAACACCATGGAATTGGCCAATTAATCAAATTACTCTAAAAGTATTGCCTGCTATTGCTACTGGTTGTACGAGTATCCTAAAACCTTCAGAACATACTCCACTTTCTGCCGTAGTATATACAGAGATCTTACATGAAGCCGGTGTACCTCCAGGTGTTTTCAATCTTGTACAAGGTGACGGTGAAAATGTAGGAGTACCAATGTCAAGACACCCTGATATTCAAATGATGTCTTTTACTGGTTCAACCCGCGGTGGAATTTCAGTGACCAAAGAATCTGCTTCCACTGTTAAAAAAGTTACCTTGGAACTTGGAGGTAAATCTCCAAATTTAGTATTTGCCGATTGTGATTTAAATGAAAAAGTTGCTGCTTCTGTAAATGAGTGCATGTTTAACACCGGCCAATCGTGTGATGCACCCACTAGACTATTAGTAGAAAAAAGCTGTTATGCAGAAGCGTTAAAGATTGCAAAAGAAGCTGCTGAAAATATTTCACTTGGTGACCCAAAAGAAGAAGGTGATCATCTAGGACCACTATTTGATAAGATTCAATACGATCGAGTGCAAACGATGATTAAAGTTGGTATTGATGAAGGTGTAACATTATTAACTGGAGGACTTGGTAAGCCTGAAGGTTTTGAAACTGGCTGGTATACTAAACCGACAATTTTTGCTGATGTCACAAATGATAAACGGGTTGCTCAAGAAGAAATATTTGGTCCAGTGTTGGTAATAATTCCGTTTGAGGATGAGGCTGAAGCTATTAAAATTGCTAATGATACTCCATATGGATTAGCAGCATATATGCAAACTGGTAGCAAAGAACGCGCTGATAGAGTTGCAAGACAGCTTCGTGCTGGTGCGGTTCATGTAAATGGTGCCGGTTATAATTATGGCTCACCTTTTGGTGGCTATAAACAATCTGGTAATGGACGTGAAGGTGGTGATATGGGTATTGAAGATTACCTCGAAACCAAGACTCTACATGGGGTCTAAACTAGGGTAGTTGATAAGGACTAAGATTATGGCCTTTAATGCCCTTGAAACCGCACCCCAAATTACTCGTATTCGAGTCTACACTGTAGCGCAAAAGCCACCTGAGTTTTCCTGGTCGCCCATCATGCCCAAGGTACTTAACACAGATACTATCGTACGTTTGACAGACGATAGTGGACAGGATGGCATCAGTAGCGTGTGCACTTTTACTGAACATGGCGTTGATAATTCGGTGCTGGAATCGATGCGGCCACTGCTAATTGGCCTACTCGAACAGAAGCCACAGTCTCTAAAGGATCAATGGGCTTGGATGCAGCAACGTCGACCTGGCGTGTCTAACACTGCAATTGCGGGCTTAGACATTGCCATGTGGGATCTTGTTGCAAAACGACAAGCCTTGCCACTGTATAAACTGCTTGGCGGTGAGCGGCATAGTATCCGTGCCTACGCTAGTATCCCAGTGATGGAACAAGCGTCCCAGTATATAGAGCTTATCAACACGTTACGTCAAACTGGTTTTTCGATTTTTAAGTTCCACTATAAATCTATAGCCGAAGCTGATATTTCACTGATGCGTGATGTTTACCATGTTTTCAAAGATCAGGGTTGTCAGTTTATGTTTGACGCTGAAGGTCATTATGAAGCCCAAGGAGCGGCTAAGGTAGCGGCAGTAATGGAGGAACAAGGATTCATTTGGCTAGAGGCGCCATTTGATGACCATGATTGGGCGAGTTATCGTGCCTTAAAGCGCAGCACTTCTGTGCCTATCATCCCAGCAGGTAATAGTGTGGTAGATTTAGCCCATGTACAACAGGCCATTGCCGCCGATTGCTGGAGCGCCCTACGCATTGACGCTGCCACGGCAGGTGGCATCAGTCCCGCTATGGCTATTTTTACCATGGCTGCAAAGTCTGAACTCAATGTTGAACTTCAGTCTTGGGGTAGCTCACTGTCTACCGCTGCCAATCTTCACCTGGCCCTAGCCAATGCCAATAGCCATTATTTTGAAGTACCCGTTCCCATCGATGATTTTCTCATTCAAGGTGTTGATCACTTCCAATTAGATTCTAATGGTCACGTTTCTGCACCCAAAAAGGCGGGTCTAGGACTTGATGTTGATTGGTCAATTATTGAGGCCACATCTAGCAGATGTGTAGAATTATAAATGCTTGAAAATTTACCTGCTGATAAGATTGTTTCAAATATTATAGAAAAAAAAATAAGCGCTGAAGAAGTTGCTGATTATTATCTCCAACGTATAAAAAAGTATAACCCAGTTATCAATGCTATTGTTTCACTTAAAGATGAAGAAGAAATAATAGCAGAGGCTAAAAAAAAAGACTTAATTAAAAACCCTGATAGTAAACTCAAACTACTTTATGGTCTGCCATTAGCTGTAAAAGATCTATTTGATGTCAAAGGTATTCCTACTACATATGGAATAAAAGAATTCAAAAATAATATTCCTACAAAAAACTCGTTGATCGTAGATAGATTAATTAATCACGGTGCAATTATTATAGGTAAGACTAATGTTCCAGAATTTGCAGTAGGTGCTCATACTAATAATAAATTGTTTGGTCCTACAGCAAATGTATACGATACAAACAGTTCGGCAGGTGGATCAAGTGGAGGCTCAGCTGCTGCCATAGCAGCAGAATTAGTACCAATGTCAGATGGATCTGATATGATGGGATCATGCAGAATTCCTGCTGCTTTTTCTAATATATATGGAATTAGGCCAACCCCTGGATTAATCCCAGTCGAGAGAAATGCTAGTCAAAAGATAGATTTGCCTCATTTAAGTACCGCTGGATGCCTTGCTCGAACTCCAAGTGATATGTCCCTAATGCTAGATGCAATATCGGGAAAGCATCCATTAGATCCATTCTCTTTTGATCTTCATTCAACATTTACCAATAGTAATTTTAGTGAATTGCAGTTTTCTAAAATAAAGATTGGTTGGCTTGGAGACATACAAGGTCAATATTTGTTTGAAGAAGGTATACTTGAATTGTGTGAAAAGGCTCTTCAGGTTTTGGAGCAACATAAATTACAGGTCGATTTAATAAAAATAGATATGAAGACTAATATAGTGTGGGATAGCTGGACTACCTTACGTGCCTCAATTTTGTACCAAGACATAATTGATATGAAATTAGAAAATATTGGTGAGATGCATCCAGGTATAGTTTGGGAGCACCATAAAGGTCAAAATATTACAGATGATGATATATCAAATGCCTTAAATCAAAGAAATGTATGCATGCATGAAATTGATAATTTATTTAATAAATTTGATTTTCTCGCTTTACCAGCAGCTCAAATTTTTCCATTTGATAAAGAAACTGACTATCCAAAAAAAATAGGTAATACTGAGCTCGATACGTACCATCGTTGGATGGAGGTTGCCGCTCTTGCAAGCTTATTAGGATTGCCTACAATATCAGTTCCTGTCGGATTCAATAAAGAAGGGCTACCAATGGGAATGCAGATTATTGCAAAAAAAGGGAAAGACTTAGAATTAGTTGCGTTTGCAAAAAAATATGAAGAAATTTTTTTATTTTCTAAATATAGACCTAAAAATTTTAATTAAGTAATTATGAATAAAGAAAAATTAAATAGTGAGCCAAACCCTACGCTAGTTAATCTTAGGGATAATAAGGCAAAATGGAATTTGCCAGAATATAGGAGAGAAGGATATAGAAATTTACATAGAATAAATAGATACGGTTTATTTTTAAGATCAGATCAAGTTTTGCAACTTAATAAAAATATTAACCATGAGATTGAGAAAATTCCTCTGGTTCAAAAGATGACTAATCATAAGTCTTTTTGTTCTTTAGTGGTAGGCAGAGATCAAGATATCTTGCTAGAAAAGTACGCTAATGATTTCTCTGAATTACAACCTCAAACTATTATGTCTATTTCAAAAATGTATTTAAATTTATTTGTTGGAGAATTAGTAGAGAAAAAAAAATTAGACTTATCTAAAAAAATTTCATTTTATTTGCCAAATATTGGCTCTGGCTATGCCAATGCAACTGTTCAAAATATTCTGAATATGAATGTAGATAATCTTTACACTGAAGATTATACCGATGCATTTTCTTCATCGTTTGCACATGAATCTGTTGGGGGTTGGAGATTACCTGAAGTACTGAATGATAACGAAAATCAAGAAGAGTTTTTAAATAAAATAAAAGCTACGAATGAAATTGATCCTACAAATCAATCTGAATTTGCAAAATATAAATCAGCAAATTCTGATGTTATTGGAATTTTAGTTGAAAAAGTAAGTGGTATTCCACTAAGAGATTGGGCTTTATCAGCTGTAGAAGCTGCAGGTTTTGAAGATGCACTTTATATGGCGACTGATAGAGCTGGAATGCCATGGATGTCAGGTGGTGGATGTCTAATACCCAGAGATTTTCTAAGAATGGGCTTATTATTCTCTAGAAAAGGGTTAGGCGTATCAGACAGATCTATTGGGTCAGCAAATTTTATTGATGAGACACTTAAGTTTTTGGGGCCTAAATATATGACTTTAACAAATAATAGCAGTGTCTATTATGCTAATCAAACCATGAAGTCTAAAGATTGGATTGGACACTCTGGTTATGGAGGGCAGTTTTTGATGATAAATTTAAAGACTAAAATAGCTGCTGGTTTCTTTTCAGTAATAGAAACGGAATCAGCAACAGATGAAACATACAAGATAGATATGATACAAATGCTTGAAGATATTGTATCTGGAAATTATTAAACTAATGGAAAGGTAAAAATTATGAGAGGTTATGTAATGGTTGGAACAAATGATCTAGATAAATCAGAAAAGTTTTATAATAAACTACTAGATACTGTTGGACTTAAAAAAATATATAGTGACGAGGGTTGTGTTGGTTATGGACAAAAAACTGGTCCTGAAGTAGTAGAATTTTATATTACAATGCCTGCTAATGGTGAGCCTGCCACTTATGGTAATGGTACACAAATTTCATTTTTATCAAATACTAGAGCAGAAGTTGATAAATTTCATGCTACTGGAATTGAGAATGGTGGAGTGTGTGAAGGTTTACCAGGACTTAGACCAGAAGGAGCATCGACCTACTACTCTTATGTTAGAGATCTTAATGGCAATAAAGTCTGCGCTTACACAGACTCTAAAGATTAATCATTAAATAATTTTTGGTATTTTTTGCGTAATTCTGCTTTTTGAACTTTTCCCATAGCATTACGGGGAAGACTATCTAAAAAGATAATTTTTTTTGGTTGTTTAAATTTTGCCAATTTATCTGATAAGTAATTTATGATTTCTGTTTCTATAATTGCCTCATTTTTTCTTACCACAGCTGCAACAACTGCTTCACCAAAATCTTTATGTGGAGATGCAAAAACTGCTGACTCTTCTATGGATTCTATTTCATCTATTATTGTTTCAACTTCTTTAGGATATATATTGAGTCCGCCAGAAATAATCAAATCTTTATCGCGACCAACTATGGTTACGTATCCATTCTTATCAACTTTAGCCATATCACCAGTAATAAAGAAGCCATCTTCACGAAATGACTCGCTTGTTTTACCTGGCATTTGCCAGTAGCCCTTAAATACATTCTCACCTTTTAATTCAATAATACCAATTTGACCTTGCTCAACTTCATTACCTTTATCATCTGCTATTCGCAATTGAATTCCTGGTAAAGGCAGACCAACTGTCCCGGCGATACGTTCGTTATCATATGGATTTGATGTACTCATATTGGTTTCGGTCATTCCATATCTTTCGAGAATTTTTTTACTTGTGCGATCTTCAAATTCTTTATGAGTTTCAGCTAGTAATGGTGCTGAACCAGAAATAAAGAGGCGCATATGTTTTGTTAAACTATGGTTAAAACGGCTGTCACTTAATAATCTAGTATAAAATGTTGGAACACCCATCATCGTTGTAGATTTATTCATCCATTTTAAGGCCTGCTCAATATCAAATTTAGGTAAAAAAATCATTGATCCACCTACATAAGCTAGTAGATTCGACGCTACAAAAAGTCCATGCGTATGATAGATAGGAAGCATATGTAAAAGGACATCTTCTTTAGTAAACTTCCAATATTCTTTAAGAACTTTAGTGTTCGAAAGTAGATTTTGATGGCTAAGTATAGCTCCTTTTGATTTTCCCGTTGTGCCAGATGTGTATAAAATTGCCGCTAAATCATCTGGGCCTCTTTCAACAGTATCAAAAAAAGTTTCTTGTTCTTCGGCTAAAGCAGTAAGTGAGCCAGTTTCATCTGAACTTAAGGTTAATAAGACTGTGTTTGCCTCAAGGTTCTTAGCTATTATATTTTCAACATCTTTATCTACTATAATAATCTTTGCAGATGAATCCTTGATAAAATAATCAAGTTCACTTGAGGTGTAACCAGTATTTAGAGGTAAATACACTCCACCCGCTTTTATTGTTGCAGCATATAAAGCAATTTGAGTATTTGATTTTTCTGCTTGAACAGCCACTCTGTCACCTACCCTCATGCCTTTTTTAATTAAAACATTTGCCAGTTGATTAATCATAATATGGAAATCTATATAGCTAATTTCTTTATTGTCATTAATCAGAAAAGTACTTGAGCTATTTCTAGTTGGCTCAAATATTGAATCAAATAAACAATTGGTTTTAGAGATACTTGTTTGCATTAAATTTAATTTAATTTTCTATCTTTATAATCAGAACTCATAGCCATTAGTGAAGATATATTTATCACAACTCCTAAACCAGGTCTATCTTTTGGCTTGGCATATCCATCTTTTATCTTAAAACCAAGATCACAAAACTTTAATGCATGTGAAATGTATTCAGGATAAATTTCAGCCATTTCTGTATTTGAATTACTTATACAGAAATGAATCATAGCAGCGGCGGCTACAGACATTGAATTCCAACAATGTGGTGAGATGGTAACACTTTTTTTTGCAGATAGGTTTGTAATTTCTGTCATATCAATTATTCCACCAACAGCCGCAATATCTGGGTTAAGTATATCTGCGGCGCTAGCGGCAAGAACCTCTTTAAAATGTGGAATTTCAAATTGTTTTTCACCAGTAACTATTTTTAATCCTGTTTGAATTCGAATTGAGGCCAATGATCTGATTTTTTGACCATCTACAGGCTCTTCATACCAATAAGGTCTATATTCCTTGATCAAAGGTGCTAAGCTTAAAGCTAAATTATCGTCATCTGGGCTAGCTAAATCAAGCATCAAAGGTGTTTCAAAACCTATTAAATTTCGAATATGAGCAACACATTCTTTAGCCTGTGACAAAGATCTATTTTGCAAGGGGTATATTTTGATCCCCCGATAGCCATCACTCATTAATGAAACTGCCCTTTGGCCTAAAGTTATATTGTTAGGACACTTTTCACTCCATGTATTAGCATAAACAGAAACTTTTGCTTTTGGCTTTGATGACAGCAAATAAAATAATGGTTTTTTTTCTTCTTTGCTAAAAATATCCCATAGGCTCATCTCTATTGCACTTGTTGCAGCAGAAAAATCAATTCCTCTATGCTTATCAGCAATTTCTTTAGCCTTTATATTAAAAGTCTCAGGAGTAAGATTTTCAATTGAAGCCATAGCATCAACTAAACTATGAATTATTTCTGAAACTCCTTTTTCTCGAAACGGAAGAGTAAATGCCTCACCCCAACCTTCAATACCACTATCAGTTGTTAGCTTTAATAGTAAAAAAGGTTTAATTTCCGACCACCCATCATCACTTAAAGTTGATTTAGTGACCCAAGTTTCAATTCTTGAAAGATATTTCATAATTATTTATTTTTAATATAGCTATCTTCTGATATGTCACCACTCCATCGCCAACTCCAAATCATATGATGCTCTTCAGTTCTATTTGAATGATTTATCATAGATGGATTGTGCACATAATCACCAACTTCTCCATAAATTTCAGGATTACTATCCTTATTAAAGTATCCTTTACCAGAGATTATAAAAAAAGTTTCTTCTGCTGGATGTCTGCGAACAGGATAATCTATATTTGCCATTTGCATGAAAATACCAACCTCATAATCATTAGAGTTAATAATTCCTGATGGTCCTAAGAGTACAAATTGAATAAACTGTTTTTTAAGATCACCTTCTATTCTACCCCCCATATCTGAATGGTGCCATGGTAAAAAATTTGATATTTCTTTTAACTGAAGTGCAAGCAAATGATCGTCATTAGATATAAATGAATTAAAAAGTTTTGAAAGCTCATCATCTTCATTTTCTTTAAGATTAAATGTTTGGTTGCCCGCTAAAGATAAGGCTTCAGCAGTAAGAGAACCATTTTTAGAGCCTTCATTTTGATAAACATCTGATAACATCATCAAGATATCTTTAAATATTTTTTCAGTGTTCATAGTTAGTATACTTACATATTGATTAATTTGTAGCCAGTAAAAATACCTAATTTCTACATTGATTCATATGTTTACTTCAAAGATTGGGTCAGTATTAATTGTCTTTATTTTATCTAATTAACAAATATAATTTTTTATGAATTAAATATTAAGGAGAAGATTTATGAATAGAGATGTCATCATTTCATGTGCAGTAACTGGGTCTGGAGATTCAGTGGGGAAACATCCAGCTATACCTGTAACTCCTGAGCAAATTGCAAACGCTGCTATTGAAGCAGCTTCTGCTGGAGCAGCAATAGCACACATGCATGTAAGAAATCCTGAAACAGGTAAAGCAACTAGAGATGATGAGCTTTATAAAGAAGTTGTTAGTAGAATTAAAGATAGTGGAACCGATGTAATTATTAACCTTACTAGTGGTATGGGAGGTGATATAGAAATCGGCCCTGAAGATGATTTGTTAAAGTTTGGACCTAATACAGATTTCATTAGTGCTCTAGAAAGACTAAGTCATGTTGAAAAAATATTACCTGATATTTGCTCACTAGATTGTGGAACACTAAACTTTGGAGATGGACGTATGATTTACGTTAGTACACCTGAACAACTAAGAATAGGCGCAAAGCGAATTCAAGAATTAGGCGTTAAGCCTGAATTAGAAATTTTTGACACAGGACATATGTGGTTTGCCAATGAAATGCACAAAGAAGGATTGTTAGATGCTCCAGCACTTTATCAAATTTGCTTAGGCATACCTTACGGAGCTCCTGCTAATACAAGTTCTATGAAAAATATGGTAGACATGCTTCCTGAGGGAAGTAATTGGGCAGCATTTGGAATTGGTGCTATGCAAATGCCAATGGTGGCACAAGCAGTTCTTTTAGGTGGAAACGTCAGAGTAGGACTAGAAGACAATCTTTACTTAGAAAAAGGTGTATTTGCATCAAATGGATCATTAGTAGAAAAAGCAACTACTATAATTACCAATATGGGTGCAAACGTAATGAATGTAAAAGATGCACGTAATAAATTAGGTTTAAGTAATGGCTAAAAAAAAAATTGTCTCAATAATTGGTACTGGTGTAATTGGGGCTGGATGGACAGCTCGTTTTATTGCAAATGGGTATCACGTACAAGCTTTTGACCCAAGCCCACGATCTCTTAAGAAACTAAAGACTGATGTTAAAAAGGCTTTAATTAGTCTTAGCAAGATAGGCTTGCATAAAAATGCATCTATAAAGAATTTAAGTTGCCATAATAATCTTCAGGATGCTCTAAAAGATACATCTTTTGTTCAAGAGAATGCTCCTGAGAAAGAAAAATTAAAAACTTCGTTATTGAAAGAAATTGATCAGCTTTTAGATAAAAAGATACTTATTGCTTCGAGTTCTTCTGGATTACTTCCAACAATAATACAGTCAAAATGTAAATTTCCAAACCGTGTTCTAATTGGGCATCCCTTTAATCCTGTTTACTTACTCCCTTTAGTTGAAATAGTTAAGGGTAAAAAAACTTCTCAGCAATCAGCTTTAAAATTAAAAAAAATATATGAAGATATTGGAATGAAACCTTTAATGGTTAGAAAAGAAATTGAAGGATATATATCAGATAGATTGCAAGAAGCTTTATGGAGAGAATCACTGCATCTAATTAAAGATGGAATAGCCTCAACTGAGGAAATTGACGATGCTATAGTGTATGGTCCAGGATTAAGATGGGCATTTATGGGAGTATGTCTTACTTTTCACCTTGCAGGTGGAGAAGAGGGAATGAAACATATGTTAGAACAATTTGGACCTGCATTAAAGCTACCGTGGACTAAATTAAAGGCCCCTAAATTAAACAAAAAACTTAAAGATCGAATGATTGCCGGTACAAAAAAACAAGCAGGCAAATTAAGTATTGATGATCTTGAGAAACAAAGAGACCTTTTTCTTATTGAAATTATGAAAACTTTGAATAATAATCATAAAAACAACTTTCCAAATTGGGGTAAAAAATTCAATAGTTTTAAATAATAATGACAAATAAATTATCGATACTAGAAGCTAAAAAAGATAATCGCGATTTTATTGTAGAGTGGAATGATGGTCATATTAGTCAATTTAATTACTTATGGCTTAGAGATAATTGTCCTTCTGAAATTCACCCGACCGCAAGAGAAAGAACTTTTAATCTTTTGACTGTGTCTGAAAATATTCAACCTGAAAATTTTAGTGTTGATGGAGATAGTAACCTTAAAGTAAAATGGAATGAAGGTGACCATACTAGTGAGTTCTCTGCAGAATGGCTTCGGGAGAATTGTTATACATTAAAAAATTCTACTCCTTATAAGTCACCATATACCTTATGGAATAGTACTCTAACTAAATCTTTAGATAAAATAAGAATCAGCTGTGAGGAAATAATGGATAGTGATGAAGGTGTATTAAAATATTTACAGCAACTTCACTACTATGGTTTTTCATTAGTAGAAAATGCACCTGTTGAAAAAAATTCTGGTGCCGCAGTAATAGAACGTATTAGTCATTTTAGAGAAACATTTTTTGAAACCCCATTTGAGGTAATTAATATTCCAAACCCTAACAATTCTGCTTATACATCTTTGGGTCTTAGAAATCACCTTGATTTGCCATACTATGAAATTCCACCTGGCTACCAATTCTTACACTGTTTAGTAAATGATGCTACAGGTGGAGACTCTACAGCAATTGATGGATTTAAAGTTGCAGAGCATATGAAAAAAGAATTCCCTGAGTTTTTTGATGTTCTAACTGGAGTTCCTGTTAAATTTGTTAACCGAGATTATACTCAGAACACAACTAGAATTCTTCATGCTCCATTAATACTTTTAGATAAAGATAATGACTTTAACTTAATACGATTCAGTATTGCTTATATGAGTATTATGGACTGTGCTCCAAATAAAATGGATTTATTTTATAGAGCGTATAGAAAATTTGCAGAATTGCTTCACGATGACTACTTTACTGTTAAATTTAGATTAAAAGCAGGAGATATTTTCTCATTTAATAATTTAAGACTTCTTCATGGGAGAACAGAATTTGATCCAAACTCTGGCCACCGTCACCTTCAAGGATATTATATGGATCGTGATGAAATTAAAGGTAGATTGAATTATCTTGAGCAAAAGCAAGTTTAGTTTAATTACTTCTAAGAATACTTGCTACTTCCTTATCAGATATTGAGCCAATAATATTATTGTCATCATCGACAACACTTAAAGTAGCTCTAGTCTCTAAAATAGTTGGCAAACAAGACTCAATACTATCATTCATATTTATTTTAGGAGCATCATT
>JADHQX010000014.1 GCA_016777745.1 Candidatus Pelagibacterales bacterium | reverse complement strand
CATTTGCTAAATAAAAATAATTAAGATAGAATTTCATATGCCTACTACTTCAGAAAAACTTAAATTTGCAAAAATTATTGTCAAAGACAAATTCTATAAGATGAAAGAAAATTGGCAAACTTCTCAAAGTGGTAAAAATGCTTTAACAAAAGATCCAGCCTACAACGCTGCAAATCCTAAGCACTTTATTCCAATGATGGATAAAGAAAGATATGGAGAGAGGTCTAATGCGTTTGATAAAATAATTAGTGCTACACATAAGCATTTTTGGGATCCATTAGATAAGAAATATATTGATTTTGATATTCCTTTTGATTTAGAAAACGAACACATAGTTGATCCAAAAGGACCATTTGGTCTCGAGCTAGATATACCAAGTATTGCTGCAAAATTGACTGAAAAGCAAAAAATAAAATTAAACAATGAAAGCTTTCGCTTTGTACTATCGCAAATACTTCATGGTGAACAAGCAGCCCTTTCTTTAAGTGCAAGTTTATGTCATGTTTTAAGAGATCCTGGTGCTCAAGAATATGCAGCCAATCAAACTCGAGAAGAAGCAAGACATGTTACTGGTTTTACAAAGTATATTGAATCTAGATGGGGTTCTCCATATAAAGTTGGTCCAACTCTTGGAAGAGTAGCCGACGATATTGTTTCTTCAGATGTAGTGTATAAAAAAATTGTTGGCATGCAAATGATGATTGAAGGTCTTGCCATGGGTGCTTTTGCCATGGCCCATGAAGACACTAATGATCCTGTCTTAAAAACTTTATTAAAATATACAATGAGCGATGAAGCGTTCCACCATAAGTTTGGTAAAATTTGGGCTGATAGAACTGTTCCTAAACTTTCTGAAAGTGAACATATAAAAGTAGAAGACTGGGCTGAAAAAATATTTACTGAATTACTTTTCAATTTGATAAACCCATTTGAGAAAAAAGAAGTATATGCCTCTGTTGGCCTTGATGCAAAATGGGTACAACAAGAATTTGAAAAATATATTGATCAAAGTGACGTAATTAAAGAAGAAATGAAAAAGAACAATAATATTTTTAGAGTACTTGTTAAAACATTGCTTAAAGCGCATATTATTACAGATAGAACAAAAGCTACATATGCTGAATTTGTTGATATGGAAGAGTTAAATGCCGAAGACGATACAGTCGCTGGACAAGATATCGCCGACGAAGGTGTGGAGAGACTATCAGTAATTAATGCCGCTAAAAAAATTGCATAAAGTTATTTTGGTGATCGCTTAGCTAAAATTCTCTGAAGTGTTCGTCTGTGCATCTTTAATCTTCTGGCTGTCTCTGAGACATTTCTATTACACAACTCATAAACCCTTAAAATGTGCTCCCATTTAACTCGATCTGCCGACATTGGATCTTTAGGAGGTTCAGGCTTATCTAAATATGGTGCTTTCAATGCAGCATCAATATCATCAGCATCTGCAGGTTTTGCCAAATAATCACAAGCACCTTCTTTTACGGCCGCTACAGCTGTGGGAATATTGCCGTAACCAGTAAGAATAACAATTTTGCAATCTTGTCTTATTTTTGAAAGCTCAGAAACAATCTGCAGTCCATTACCGTCCTGTAATCGTAAATCAATTACTGCAAACTTAGGTGGGGTATTTTTTATATATAATAGAGATTCTTCTACTGTAGCAAATCCAGCTACGCTATATCCTTTTCTTTCCATTGCAGCCAAAAGTCTCTTACGAAAAATTTCATCGTCATCAACTAATAGTAGTGTATCTAAATCTGTATTGTAATTTTCCATATTAATTAATGAGATATCATTAGATTATCTTTTTTCCAAATAATTTTTACACAAGCTCCTGTATTTTCTATATTTCTAAATTCTATTTTTCCAACTGTTTTATTGATCAAATTTTTTGCAATAAACAATCCTAGGCCAATACCTTTATGATCTTTTTCATTTTTTTTAACATATGGCTCACCTAAAATAGGCAATATATTTGCAGGAAATCCCTCGCCATCATTTATTATTTCAAGAATAACATTCTCATCTTTCAATATTAATTTAATGGTTACAGAGTGCTTGGCATATTGATATGCGTTTTCAATAATGTTACTTAAGCTATGAACTATTTCAGGTTTTCTCAAAATTATAAAATTAGAATTTTTAAAGTAATCATCAATTTCAAAATGTAGTTTAATTTCTTCTAATTCATAATCTTTAACAATTTCATTAATTAGTCTTGGAAAATCAAGCTCATTTATAAAAGAACTATTATCATTAGATATATCTCCCTGGCGCAAGCGATTTAAAATCTCACTACATCTTTTGATCTGTGATTGAATCAATAAAATATCATCATAGTTTTTTTCACTTGCATCTAGTTCGTTTACTATCTCTTTTATTATGACGGAAATAGTAGAAAGTGGAGTGCCTAATTCATGTACCGCAGCAGCAGTAAGACTCATCATATCAGAAATTTTCTCTTCATCAGAAAGAGCTATCTGAGTCTCATTTAAAGCTTTTTCAACTTTCCTAGATTCATTTGCAACTCTAAAACAATAGATACCTATAAAGGCCAATGAAACAATCAATGAAAGCCATATACTAAATATTTGAAATGATGAAAAATCTGAACTGCTAAATTCAAAAATATTACTTGATATTGGTTGGTAAAAGAAAGCAAGTAATGACAGTGATAAAATTGATACAATTCCTATTATTATTGTTCTAAAAAGATCTAAATATGTCGCTGAAATTATAAATGGGGCAATGATTAGTATACAGAAAGGATTCGTTAGTCCTCCAGTTATGTAGAGTAAAGCAACTAACTGTATAGAATCAAAAATTAAGTAAAATAAAGTTTCATTTGAATTAAGGGTTCTAATTGGCAAGAACTTAATGCTGACAATAATATTCAAAATAATACTTATTAAAATACAAACTGATGCTAAATAAATATTAAAATTTATTTCTAACCAAAAGAATGCAGTTGCTACAGCTATATATTGACCTAATATAGCAATCCATCTTGTTAAATTTAATGTTCTAAGTCTTAAACCAACTAGATTATTATTTGATAGATTTAGTATATTTAACAAATTTTTTACTTATAATTTATGTTTATGAAAAAAGTTAACCACCAGATTAAATATATAATCTATAAAAATATTTCAATCACGGTAAAAATTAAAAAATATAGATATTCTAAGAATTATAAGGTTACTTACGATAAAAAATGTTTGCAGGCATTGGTCACTATTCCTAAATACATTGCTTTTAAAAGTGGGCATCAGTTTGCAATAGATAATATTGATTGGATATATAGGCAACATATTGAGATGGTGCCCTCTATAATTATAGAACATGGGAATTTAATAAATATTAATGGAAAAGAAAAAAACTTAATATTTAAAAACGACACTATAGACAGTGTTACGCTTGATAATAAAAACATTATCATATCAAGTAAGAAAGCTTCAAAACATGGTTTAGTTTTTTTTAATTGGATAAAGATAAAGATTACAGAATTAACTAAAAGTATTTTGCTAGAAAAGTTTCAAAATAAAAATATTAAAAAAATTAGAATATCTAATTCATTTAGTTACTGGGGGTCTTGTAATACTAAGGATAGTATAAGTATTGATTGGAGATTAATATTTGCTCCTGACCATGTTCTAAAATATATAATTATTCATGAACTTTGCCATTTAACAGAATTTAATCATGGTTCACAGTTTTGGAGTTTGGTTGATTCAAAAATAGATAATAGAAATTTTAGCCAAGCCTGGTTAAAACAGAATGCAAACTACTTATATAGAATTAGATTTAGCTAAATATCTAAATTATTAACATTAGTTGCTCGAGATTCAATAAACTCTCTTCTTGGGGCTACATTTTCGCCCATAAGGTCCTCAAACCAACCTTTTGTAATTTCTTCGTCATCAATTGTAACTTGCATTAGCAATCTCTTGTCTGGATCTAGTGTGGTACTCCATAGTTGATCTGGATTCATTTCACCCAAACCTTTATATCTTTGCATAGTAAGACCTTTTTTACCAACCTCTACAATTTTATCAAGTATTTCAGAAGGAGAGTTTATTTTTATTGGTTCAGAAGAGTCTCGATAAAGTTTACCTGAGTCCTCAAATATTCTAAATGTTTCTTTATAGTCTTTTACCAAAGTTTCAATGATCTGTGATTGAAGTAAATTTAAATCAATATTTCTTTCTTCAGTTACACCTCTAACCTTCCTAGTAAATTTATAGCCGGCATCAACATCGAATGAACCGCTCCATCCTCTTTCGTACTCTTCAGAAATAGAATCTAGACTGATAGCAATATATTCTGCAGCTTTTTGAGCATTTTTAGGATCATCTTGAAAAGATTTTTGATTCAGATCTAGTCCTTGAGCAATTGCTATCTGCTCAATTGTTTTTGAGTCATATCTATCTGGTAACTTGCTTAATAAATTTTGAATTTCTTTTATTTTAAGTAAGAGTGAATGCAATTTTTTACTATCATAGATTTTTTTATCAAATGATTCGAATGAGTAATCTTTTATTCCATATTCAATTAAAGCTTCAAATAATTCATCATCATCCATAATATAATGTTCTTCTTTATTTTTAGAAATTTTATACAAAGGGGGTCTCGCGATATAGAGGTATCCTTGTCTAATTAATTCAGGCATCTCTTTAAAGAAAAATGTTAGCAATAAAGTTCTTATGTGCGAACCATCAACATCGGCATCTGTCATAATAACTACTTTGTGATACCTTAATTTTTCTACATTAAATTCTTGATTACCAATACCTGCTCCAAGTGCCGTTATTAATGTTCCGATCTCAGTTGAACTCAATATTTTATCTTGCCTTGATTTCCAAGTATTTAAAATTTTACCTCTTAATGGCAGAATCGCTTGATTTTTTCTATTACGACCTTGCTTTGCTGAACCTCCAGCAGAGTCACCTTCTACTATAAAAATTTCAGATAGCTTTGGATCTTTTTCTTGGCAATCAGCCAATTTTCCTGGCAAATTTGTTATTTCTAAAGCTGTCTTTCTTCTTGTAAGTTCTCTTGCTTTTCTTGCTGCTTCTCGAGCTTCAGCCGCTTTTTGAATTTTTTGAACAACAGTCTTAGCTACAGCAGGATTTTCTTCGAACCAAGATGTTAGCTTATCGTTGATTAAACCTTCAACAACTGGTCTTACTTCTGATGAAACAAGTTTATCCTTAGTCTGAGATGAAAATTTTGGATCTTGCACTTTTACAGACAGTACGCAAGTTAGCCCTTCTCTAATATCATCACCATTAAATGATATCTGATTTTTTTTATTTGCTAAGTTATTTTCATAATAAGTATTAATTACTCTTGTAAGTGCACCTCTAAAACCAGATAAGTGTGTACCACCATCTTTTTGACGAATATTATTAGTAAATGGCATGACCTGTTCGTAGTAACTATCATTCCACCATAACGAACAATCTACTTCAATATTATTTTTAGTTCCTGTTACGTTTATTGGATCGTCAAATATTGGTTTTTTAGATTTATCAAGAAATTTAACAAACTCTGTAATTCCACCTTCATAGTGGTATTTTGTTTCTTTTTTATCTGCTTCTCTTAAGTCATAAAATATTAAAGACACATTTGGATTTAAAAATGCCATTTCTCTAAATCTTTGGCCAAGTACTTTTGCATCAAAGTCTGTTTTGGTAAATATATTGTTATCTGGAGTAAATGTTATTTTCGTACCATTTTTATCCTTGATATCTCCAACTTCTTTTAAAGGGTCTACTGCATCCCCGTTCTTGAAATCTATTTTGTATTCTTTGCCATTTCTAAAAATATTTAATTCTAGTTTATTGGATAAAGCATTAACAACAGATACGCCTACACCATGCAAACCTCCAGATACTTTATAGCTATCTTGATCAAATTTTCCTCCAGCATGTAGCTGTGTCATAATTACTTCCGCAGCAGAAATACCTTCTTCTTCATGCATGTCAGTTGGAATACCTCTTCCATTATCTTCTACTGATACTGAGCCATCTGCATTTAAACTTATGGATATAGTGTCACAATGACCAGCCAATGCTTCATCAATTGAGTTATCTACAACTTCAAATACCATGTGATGCAAACCACTTCCATCATCGGTATCTCCGATGTACATGCCAGGTCTTTTTCTAACCGCATCAAGGCCTTTGAGGACCTTAATAGAATCTGCTCCGTAGTTATTATTTTGTTCTGTAGACATATTGTGAAGTACTTATTATAGCTTATTTAAGAATTTTTTACTTCAAAAAAAGTAGTATCTTTACCTAAATGACTAAATATTTCTTTTGATACCCCTGTAAACCAACTTTGTGTATTTAGTTTAGAAAGTTCATCAACTAAAGCCTCTCTATGGTGTTGATCAAGATGTGCCATAGCTTCATCAATCAATATTATTGGTGACATTGCAAATTCTGAATCTCTAATTATTTGACTTACAGATAAAATTATAGAAATCAATATTGATTTTTGTTCACCTGTTGAGCAATACTTAGCTTCTATTGATCTATCATCTAATTTCCACATCCTTACTTCTACTTTATTTGGACCAATGAGCGTTCTATTTAGCTCTTTATCAATTTGTCTATTATTTGACAAAATATTTGAATAATTAAAAATAAATTCATCTTGATTATCCAAAATTTTAAGAGAATTATCATAAATAAGCTCAACTATGCATGAATTAAAAGGTAACGAGATTAATGATAAATTAGCATTAATCTTATCGATTGCTTCTTTTCGATATCTTATAACTTCATAAGCATGCTGAGCAATATTTGTTTCAATTTGCTGTAACCATCCATCATCGATATTATTAGATTTTAAAATATGCAATCTTTCTTTTGTAAATTTATTATAAGCAGAAAATGATTTTAAATGTTTCTTTTCAATATTGAATATCAATCTATCAAAGAAATTTCTTCTTTCAGAATTAGACTGCAACATTATTTTTTCCATAACAGGAGTTACCCATATAACTCTTAAGAAATTTAATAACTCTGAAGTTTTAGACTTTTCATCATCTATTAGTAAATTAGACTTATTAGAATTATCTTTTACAAAAAATTTTTTAATTTTAACTGAACTATCATTTAATTTTAAGTCAGCAGATAGGCTATAATTAATACCACTTTTTTTATTAATTATTTCTTCATTTTTTGCATTTCGAAGCCCTCTGCCTGGAGAAAGTAATGAAATAGACTCAAGAATGTTAGTTTTTCCGACTCCATTTTTACCAAACAAAACAACATTACTACTATTAGCATCAATAGAAAAATTCTCATGTGATCTAAAGTTATTAAGAATGATTTTTGAAATAAAAATACTGGGGAGCATTTTAAATGCGCATTGGCATTAGAACAAAAAATAAATTGTCCTCAGCATCATCAATAATTAAAACTGGTGCCGCAGGATCTGAAAAGTTTAGTGTAACATCATTACCATCAATTTCTGATATAATATCAAGCAGGTATCTAGAATTGAAACCTATTTCAAGTTTTTCATGTGAAAATTGAACATCTAATTCCTCTACTGCAGAACCTTTGCTTGCACTGTTAGCCAATAATTGTAACTTATTATTTTCAATTATAAGTTTTAGTCCTCTTGATTTTGTCTCTTCGCTAACTGCAATTGCTGAAACTCTTTCAATAGCACCCTTTAAATCAACTATATTTGTCTTCAATTTTTTATCATTATTCTGTGGTATCACTTTTGTATAATCTGGAAAAGTTCCATCAATAACTTTTGAAACTAATTCAATTTCACTAAATACAAATTTTACTTTACTTGAAGAAAGTTCAACTTGAACATCTCCATTTGCATCATCTAAAATTCTTCTTAGTTCTAAGGTTGTTTTTTTTGGAATAATAATACCAGACATTTTTTCGGCACCTTGAGGAAGTGGCATATCATATTGTGCTAATCTATGGCCGTCTGTTGCTACAGATCTTAAGATATCAATTCCATTTTTATGTGCTGAATGAAAAAATATACCATTTAAGTAATATCTTGATTCCTCGTTCGAAATTGCAAACTTAGTTTTATCAATCATGGTTTTTAAATCTTCAACATTCATAATAAATTTAACTGAAAGATCATCTTGTGAAATATCTGGAAAATCATCTGTCGGCAAAGTAGACAGATTGAATCTTGATCTGCCTGATTTTATATTGATGCTATTACCTGATTCATCCATATTGAAATCAATATCTGAACCTTGCGGTAATTTTTTTACTATTTCATGAAGGGTAATTGCTGGAACAGAAATTTCTCCATTGATCTCTACATTAGCTGTAATTTTTTCAGAACAGAATATATCTAAATTAGTGGATGAAAGTCTTAATGAATTATCTTCAGCTTTAATTATTACATTGGATAGAATTGGAAGAGTATGACGAAGCTCAACAACTCCTTGTAAATGGGATAAGGCCTTTGCAAGGTCAGAACTATTAACTTTTAATTTCATATGCAGTATTATACATAATTTAATTAAGACTTGTTATTAAAATTCAATAATAATGAAATTATATGTTTCTTATGAAGAAGTAATAATTTGCATTAAAACGTTAATATCTTCATCAAATTTATTTGACTCTGACTTAAGTTGATCAACTTTTTTAACTGCATGAATTACAGTTGTATGGTCTCGTCCACCAAATTTTCTACCAATTTCAGGCAATGATCTTGAAGTTAATTTCTTTGATAAATACATAGCAATTTGACGAGGTCTAGCAAACGATCTTATTCGTTTAGCTGACATAATATCTTCTACTTTAATATTAAAATAATTGGCAACTTTTGATTGTATTTCATCAATCGTAATTCTTCTATTGCTTGATCTAAGTAAATCTTTGAGAACTGTTTGAGCTAATTCAACATCAACAGCTCTATTCATTAGGTTGGCAAAAGTTACAACTTTATTTAAAGCACCTTCTAACTCTCTTACGTTATTAGCAATTGTCTTAGCTAAAAAGATAATTACATCTTCTGGAATATTAATTTTATTCTCGTACTTTAAACTTAGTTCCTGAGCTTTCTTTTTTAAAATTTCATGTCTTAATTCAAAATTAGCTGGAAGGATATCAGCCACTAAACCCCAAGATAAGCGAGATTTAATTCTATCATCAAAACTATCTAAATCACTGGGCGCCCTATCAGATGAAATGATAACTTTTTTATTTAGATCTAATAATGAGTTAAATGTATGAAAAAACTCTTCCTGTGTTGAAGATTTGCCCATCATAAATTGAATATCATCAATTATTAAAACATCTACAGATCTAAACTTTTGTTTAAATGACATTGTATCTTTTTGTCTTAAAGACTTAATAAACTGAAACATAAATCTTTCAGCTGATAAATATAATACTTTGGCATTTTCATTATGATTTTTTATTTCCCAAGCTATTGAATGCATTAAGTGAGTTTTTCCCAAACCTACTCCGCCATAAATAAATAAAGGATTAAAATCGAATTTTTCTGGCTGAGCCATTCTTTTTGCTGATGCATAAGCTAGTTCATTAGGATGACCAACAACAAATTTTTCAAATGTAAATCTTTCATCTAGGGGCCAATCATCTGATTGTTGAGTGTAAGCAACAGCCTTGGATTTTCTATTTTTTTCAATAAATATTTCACTATTTACACTATCTTGATCAGCTGCAAGCATAGCATCAACTATTATTTTAACTCTTTTGATTTCAGGATTTTCTTCTTCTATGTAAAAAATTATTTTATCAACGTAATGAGCCGTAATCCAATCTCTAATAAATTTTGAAGGAACCGAAAAAACTAAAGTTTCATTTTCTAAGGTCTTAACTTTTAAGTTTTTTAACCAGCTATTATAGATTTCATTACCGTATTCTTTATTGAGTTTTTTAAGTACTGAATACCATGTAGCTTTTATATCTGAAACAAGAGGCTGCTGTGAATTTAAATCTTGTATCATTAAAGTTTTGCCTCTTAGGTTATATAAAAATTGTAACTAGTTTTTTTTAAAATTAATACAATTGCTTTAAGTTTTTTAAAAACAATCAAAAGTACATTATTCTAAAAAAATATTTTTTAAAAAACTTAAATTTGAATTTTTTGAAAAACTAATAAAAAGATATTTATTAATTTAAAATAACTTATCGTTATTAAATTTGAATCGCAATGAGAAAAAGAAATATTTAATAGCTAACTTTTATACCACTAATCTACTGTGAATAGAATCTAGTAACTTAAGTTATTATGTTTTGATAATAGTTTGATTAAAACTTTTAAGTATCAGATAAAACTTGATTAATTAATTTATAGCTTTTACTTTTTTTACAAGTCTTGAAACTTTTCTTGCTGCAGTGTTTCTATGTAGAATACCTTTAGATACAGCGCTCATTATTTCTGCTTCAGCTATTTTCATAGATGCTTGAGCTTCAGATTTTGAATTGTTTACTATATCTAGTTCTGTCTTTTTAACATAAGTACGATATCTATTTCTAACGGCTTTATTGATAGCAGTCTTTCTCTCGATAACTCTTACTTTTGTTTTAGCTGATTTTGTATTGGCCATGATTTTTTATATTTATTTTACTTTTTAACCCCAGTTACTTCTGACAATTATCACAATAGAAGCTTGAACGCTGGGCTATAACTATTCGTAATATTCTAGAATGACAAGTTTTTTTTGTACAAAATTTTCCTTCTTTTCCATAAACCTCAAATTCTCTTTGAAAGAAGCCTAAATTACCATCGACTAAAGAATAATCGTTAATTGAAGAACCCCCCAGCTTAATTGACCTCTTTAGTACTTTTTTAATTGATTTTACAAGCCTATCACACTCAAGTGGACTTAAAGACTTAGCTGATCGATTTGGCTTAATTTTGGCTTTATATAGAGATTCAGAAGCATAAATATTGCCTACTCCCACAACTATAAACTGGTTCATAATTATTGACTTAATATCTGCTGATCTACCTTTAAGAGCTAAAAACAAATAAGTCTTATTAAATTTAACTGTGAGTGGTTCGGGAGCAAGATTTTTAATTAGTTTATGTTTATCTATATTTTCAGTTTCACATAGTAATACAGACCCAAATCTCCTTGGATCAATAAATTTCATTTTTTTCTTATTAGACATGAAAATTTCTAAATGGGTATGTTTAAATTTTTTCTCACTAGAACTTAAGCTATCTATAGCAATTCTTCCTGACATACCAAGATGTATAATGATGGTTAAGCCATTATTTAAGTGTATTAAAATATATTTTGCTCTGCGGCTTACATCATAGATTTTAGTATTTAAAATTTTTTGTTCAAACTTAGAATCCATTTTGAATCTTAAATCTCTTCTCTTAACTAAAACCTTATTAATCTTACAATTAAGTAATTTTGACTTAATTCCTTGAGATACTGTCTCAACTTCTGGTAATTCTGGCATAGTACAAGTATATATTTAAAATCTTTTAATAAGGTAGTAAAAGTAACCTGAAATTTAGATAATACTTATGGAAACAAAACAAGTCTTTGATGCGGTAGCAAATAAATATGACTTAATGAATGATATCATGTCATTAGGAACCCATAGATATTGGAAAGAGTGTTTAATTGATTGGTTAAAACCATACCCAGGTATGAATATTATTGATGTTGCTGGTGGCACAGGAGATATTTCAAGACGTTTTTTAAAAAGAGTGAGTGGAAATGGCAAAGCTACTATCTGTGATCCTAATACAAGTATGCTTAAAAATGGATCAAAGAATGTTGATAAACATGAAGACTCCATAAGTAGAACTTGTGCTTTTGCTGAAGAGTTACCTTTTGAAAATGGATCTTTTGATGCCTATATTGTTAGCTTTGGTATTCGCAATTTTACTGATATCCAAAAAGGCTTGGAAGAAGCCATGAGAGTATTAAAGCCAGGAGGTAGATTCATGTGCTTAGAGTTTTCAAAATTAGAGAATTCTAAATTGGCTAAACTGTATGAAACATATTCCATGGTTATACCTAAAATAGGTAAGCTTGTTGTTGGAGATGAGGAGCCATATAAATATTTAGTAGATACAATTGAAAAATTTCCGTCACAGGAAAAGTTTTCAACAATGATAAGGGATGCTGGATTCGAAAAAGTTGAGTACCGAAATATATTTAATGGTGTTGTAGCAATTCATTCAGGCTGGAAAAGTTAATTTTATGATTGCAAATTTTCTATTTTTTTTAAAGATAATTCGTGTCTTTAAAAAACATAATATTCTTAAACTTATTGAGAAAAATATTCGCTATAAATTTTTATTTAAATTATTCACTTATTTATTAGCTCCAGCAACGTTTAATAAATCACCAAAAGATATGCCTGACGGTATTAGAATTTCATCCGCACTAAATGAACTTGGTCCTTCGTTTATTAAGTTGGGACAATTGATATCAACCAGACCAGACATAATCGGCAATGAAATAGCAGAAGATATGGCTATGTTGAGAGATAATTTACCTCCATTTTCTAGAAATGAAGCTATAAAAATTATTGAAGAACAATTTGATAAAAATATAGACAATGTATTTCAAAATTTTGGTCAACCTATAGCCGCCGCATCAATAGCACAAGTACACTTTGCTGAAATCAAAGATGGAGAAAAAATTATACCTGTTGCTGTAAAAATATTAAGACCCAATATAATTGAGACTATTGAAGATGAAATGTATCGATTAGACTGGTTAACTAATTTTCTTGAAAACTTCAGTGAATTTCAGCGTTTACAACTAAATTCTGTAATTAAAAAAACCAGAGAAATCATTAAATTTGAACTGGACTTAAGATACGAGGCTGCAGCTGCTTCAGAACTAAAAGAAAATACAAAAGATGATCAAAGTTTTTATGTGCCTGACATTCATTGGGAATATGTAACAAAAAAAGTTTTAACAATTGAGAGAATAAACGGTATTCCAGCCGACAAAATAGATCAATTGATAAAAAATAAAACTAATTTAGTAAAAGTTGCAGACTCACTAATTGTTAATTTTTTAAGACAAGCGATTAGAGATGGGTATTTTCATGCTGACTTACATCAGGGCAATTTATTTATTGGTAATAATAATGATCTGATAGCAGTTGACTTTGGAATTATGGGTAGATTAGATAAAAAAAATCGAAGATTTTTAGCTGAGATCATCTTTGGTTTTATTAATCAGGATTATCTTAAGATTGCTGCAATTCATAAAGAAGCAGGCTTAATTGATGCCAATCAATCAATTGATGACTTTTCTCAAGCACTTCGATCAATTGGTGAGCCTATTATAAATCTAAAAGCAAAAGATATATCTATGGGTAGAGTTTTGGTTCAATTGTTTGATATAACAAAACAATTTAATATGTCATTACAGCCCCAATTGCTTTTGCTTCAAAAGACAATGATTATTGTTGAAGGAGTCGCAAGAAAATTTAATCCTGAAATAAATTTTTGGGAGATATCTAAACCTGAAATAGAAAAATGGCTTAAAGATGAGCTTGGACCAATAACAAAGCTCAAGGAAACAGGTAAGGTTCTTGAAACGTTGGCAAGAAAAATTCCTGACATACCTGATTTTCTAGATAGGGCTGAAGGTGCATTTGATATAATAGTAGAAAATAAATTAAGTTCAGATAACAATAAAAGTAGAAGAAAAAGTCGCAAAAACCTATTAGGCATAGCCTCTAGCGCTATTATAATATTTATCGCTGCTATCTTGTTGATTTAAATATATATTATAAATATTTTATTATTTTACATATCAAAGTGTTAGCGTTAAATAGCTCCTGAAATGAAAAAAATTAAAAATATTTTATTAATAATTACTGGCGGTATTGCTGCTTACAAATCTTTAGAATTAATTAGAAAATTAAAAGACCAGAGTATCAATGTAACTTGTATATTAACAAGATCTGGAAGTGAATTTGTTACGCCCCTGTCTGTTGCAAGTCTATCTGGTAATCATGTTTATTCTGAATTATTTAATCTTACCGACGAAAATAAAATGGGACATATCCAGTTATCGAGAGAGGCTGATTTAATTTTAGTTGCTCCAGCAACAACCAATATAATTTCTAAAATGGCCTATGGCTCTTGTGATGATTTGGCCTCTACTGTTTTAATGGCCACAAACAAGCCAGTGTTTGTTGTACCCGCCATGAATGTTAGAATGTGGCATAATCCAGCGACCCAAAGAAACATTCAGATGTTAATTAATGATGAAATAAAATTCATTGGCCCAGAAAAGGGGGATATGGCCTGTGGTGAATATGGTCTTGGAAGAATGTCAGAAACTCAAGAAATAATAAATTCAATTCTAGAATATGACTTATCTCTATCCTCACAACCTCTAAAAAACTTATCAGCCTTGATTACCTCTGGACCTACAAAAGAGCAGATAGATCCTGTAAGATTTATTAGCAATGAATCATCTGGAAAACAAGGATATGCAATTGCTCAAAGTTTATTCGATATGGGTGCAAAAACCACATTAATAACTGGTCCAACTAATGTCTCATTACCTCAAGGACCATCAATTATTAAAGTTAATACTGCAGAAGAAATGTTATTGGCCACTGAAAATCTATTGCCTGTAGATATAGCTGTATGTGCAGCAGCTGTCAGTGATTATAAGATTAATCAAACAAGTGATACAAAAATAAAAAAAATTGGAGAAAATATCTCCCTAGAACTAACAGAAAATCCTGACATATTAAAACGAATAGGTAAAAGGAACTCCCAGCGTCCAGAACTTGTAATTGGTTTTGCAGCTGAAACTGAAAACCTTCATAAGAATGCAGAAGCTAAGCTTGTATCTAAAGGATGTGATTGGATTTTAGCAAATGATGTTAGTAATGGAAAAGTTTTTGGTGAAGATGAAAATGAAATTGTATTTATATCAAAAAATAAGTCAGAAACTTGGAATAAGATGACCAAAGAAAATGTAGCAAAAAAGTTATCTAGTAGTATTTCAGATTATTTTTCTGTTTAAAAATGCCATCTATAAAAGTTTACATAAAAAAAATATCATCTAAGTCTGATTTTAAATTACCAAATTATGAGACTAAGGGTGCTGCTGGAATGGATCTTTCTGCAGATATTGAATCTGAGGTAACATTAAAACCTTTAGAAAGAAGTTTAATTCCAACAGGAATAGCAATTAGTTTACCTAAAGATTTAGAGGCTCAAATAAGACCACGTTCTGGTCTAGCTATAAAACATGGCATTACTATTTTAAATACGCCTGGAACTATTGACTCCGATTATCGTGGTGAAATTAAAGTTATTTTGGTAAACCTAAGTAATGATAATTACACTATAAAACCTCAAGATAGAATTGCTCAGATGGTATTTTCTCAATTTGTAACTGGTGAATTTGATATTGTTGAAAATTTAGATGAAACTGATCGTGGTGACTCTGGCTTTGGATCTACGGGAAAATAGTTATTTTATAGATGTCAACTGAAGGTTTTATTGTTTTAGGAAATCAACTTTTTCCCTTAAATCATATTAAAAAATATAAGTCATGTCATTTTTTTATGGCTGAAGATTATGAGCTATGTAGCTACTTTAAATTTCATAAACATAAATTAATTTTTTTTCTTGCATCAATGCGAAGTTATAAAGATTCATTGGTTAAAGAGGGACTAAAATGTCATTACGAAAAACTAGATGAACAAAAAAAAGATAATAATTATGAAAAAAAATTAAAAACATTTATCAAGTTAAATAGTATTAAAAAATTAAAAGTATTTGATATACCTGACTCTTTTTTTAAAAAAAGAATACTCAAGTTTTGTTCTTCTAATAAGTTAGAATTAGAAATTATTAAAAGTCCGATGTTCATGACAGATCAGAATTTGATTGATGAGTACTTTTCTAAGAATAAAAAACCTTTTTTAAATAATTTTTATAAGCTACAAAGAATTAATGAAAATATTTTAATTGAAAATAAACTTCCTATAGGTGGAAAATGGTCTTTAGATGAAGAAAATAGAAAAAAACTTCCAAAAAATATTAAAATTCCCCCTCTTCCAACTGCTAAAAAAGATATTAATGTTGAAGAAGCTAAACTTTTAGTCGATAAAAAATTTAAAAACCACCCTGGTAACATAAATGGTTTTTTTCTACCGACAAATAGAAAGTTAGCATTACTATGGCTTCAAAATTTTTTAGAAGAAAGATTTGAAAATTTTGGTGATTATGAAGATGCAATGAGTACTGAATCAAACTCAGTTTTTCACAGCTTACTCAGTCCACTATTAAATATTGGCTTGCTTACCCCTCGAGAGGTTGTAGCTGAAGCAATTAAATATAATGAGAGCAATACAATATCATTAAATAGCCTTGAAGGATTTATTAGACAAATTATTGGATGGCGAGAATTTATCAAGGGTACTTATGACGTCTACGAAGATAAAATGATAAATAGTAATTTTTGGAATCACAAACGCAAACTAACATCTTCATGGTATGATGCTTCAACTGGTATTGAGCCACTTGATCATTTTATTTCAGAAGTAAACTCCAATGCTT
>JADHQX010000013.1 GCA_016777745.1 Candidatus Pelagibacterales bacterium | reverse complement strand
GCACAAAAAACGGGTATTACCTCACGCCGCAAAAGCCGGGCTTCTCCGTCGAAATGAAGGCTGATAGCATCGAAAGTTATACATTTCCGACAGGGAATGTATGGGCGAGCTAAGTCGGAGATGTATTGGTGCTGACAACTTAGTCCTTGGATGCCCTTCTCCATTTTTTGACCTTCTACCATCGATACTGTAGGCAGATAGCTTAATCTAGAGCCGGGCTGGTTTCCTGATGAAATAATGTCGCCGAGCTGCAGGCTCATGGCTCTTCTTTTGATGTTGTTAGCCACTTGTAATAGCCAAAAAATCAAGCTAACATTCTAGCATGTCAACAATTGAGATTTCAGTCCCTTTGACGCCTTTATCTTGCTACAACGGCACCTTGTCGAGCCGCGTCTATCATAGCCTGAAGGACGCGATTTTATCACTGGCTTATGAGCCTGGGCAAATCATGCGCAAACAGGATATCTGCGAACAATTAGATATTTCTCGTAGTCCGGTATCTGAAGCGGTGACGCGGTTAGCTGCTGAAGGTCTGGTTGATGTTATTCCGCAGGCAGGCACCTTTGTTGCTCGATTTTCGATGGCTGAAATTCGAGAAGGAGCATTCTTACGCGAAGCGTTGGAAATCGCCGCCGTAGAGCGTGTTGCAAAAACTATTAATGATGATCAAGTCAAACTGCTCCAAAGAAATCTTCGGGTTCAACAAGCCTTTGTGGATGACCTAGACGTCCAGGGTTTCTACCAATTAGACAGCGAAATGCACAATTTGATCTTAGGCTTTACTAATTACCGGCGCCTGGCTGTGATGGCCCAAACAAGTTGGCTTCAAGTCAATAGAGCGCGGCAATTAATTCTGCCAAACCAAGATCGGGTGGCTGAAACGCTTGCCGAGCATAAAGCCATCGTTTCAGCCCTGCAAGCGCGTGACCCAACAGCGGCGCGACAGGCGACAAAGAAGCATTTGGGCCAATTGCTTTTTCACTTAGAAGCTATTGAGCTTGATCGTCCAGAATTGTTTGACAAGAAATGACTCGCGCCAATCGCCCTCGCTACGCGGCTCGCCTAAATGCATTCAAGCAGCTTTCACCTGGATCAGATGTGAAAGACTGGATCGTGGCTGCTGGCCAAGTTGGGGGTTTAGGGGCGGCGGACCTGAACTTTCCTGATCATTTCGCCGCGCATGACGCTACCCAGATGGCAAATTTTTTGAGCGATGCTGAGCTTGCGCTGAACGGCGTTGCGATGCGGTACTATACTGACCCGGGATTCAAGCTAGGTGCTTTTACGCACCCCGATCTGGCCGTTCGCAAAGCGGCTCTCGATATTACCAAACAAGGCATCGATGTTTGTGCTGCGATGGGTGGCAAGACGGTCACACTTTGGATGGGACAAGACGGTTTCGACTATGCCTTTCAGATGGATTACGCCGCCGCATGGGATCGAACAATTGAAACTATTTCAGAGTTATGCGCCCATAATCTCGCCATAGATATTGCGATAGAGTACAAACCAAATGAACCGCGTGCCTACGCACTCATGCCCGATATAGGCACGACATTGCTGGCCTGTAAGGAAGTCAGTGCACCCAATCTTGGGGTCACTCTTGATTTCGCCCATGTACTCTACGCTGATGAAATGCCTGCTCATTCGGCCGCGCTGATCGGTCGACATTCACGAATGATCGGGCTGCATTTGAATGACGGCTATGGCAAACGCGACGATGGACTGATGGTTGGATCGGTTCACGCAATCCAAACAGTTGAGCTTTTGGTAGCCATGTTACGGATGAACCAGACCGACGTGATCTACTTTGACACCTTCCCTGATATGGGTGGCTTAAATCCAATAGAAGAGGCGCGTACCAACGTAGCATTGACTGACCGTTTGATGGATATTGCAGAGGTGCTTGCTGATGATGCAATGCTTGCGGATGCAATCGATAAACAAGACGCTGCCCAATCGCATCGCATAGTCGCAAAAGCGCTGTATGGCTCATGAGTCTTTTGGTTGTAGGCGCATTGCACTGGGATGTCGTAGTGAGGGCTCCTCGATTGCCTGAATTGGATGAAACTCTTCGTGGGCAAGAGGTTGCCTATCAATTTGGCGGCAAAGGCGGCAATCAGGCCATTGCGGCAGCCAAGGCAGGCGCGCCCGTGAATTTTGCTGGGCGCATTGGCGCCGACGCAGCTGGTAAGTCCATGCTCAAGAAATTGGAAACGGCAGGTGTCGATGTCAGCCAGCTTCAGCGGGGGCTAGGGTCATCAGGTATGAGTGTTGCGATTGCTACCGAAGGCGGAGACTACGGCGCGGTGATTGTATCGGCTGAAAATCATGCGTTTGATATGTCTGAATTTAAAATTCCATCGAATTGCTCGATGGTGTTGTTGCAGAATGAAATGGCTCGAGGTGCTTTCGCTGCCTTTGCCAATGCGGCCCGTGCAAAGGGTGCTCAGGTACTTTGGAACGCCGCGCCGGCCAAAGAGATTCCAATCGCTGATTTTGCTTTGGTCGATACGCTTATAGTGAACCGGCTTGAAGCTGCGGACCTCATAGGCCACGAGCACAATGGGTTAAGTCCCGCGGCCACGCTGGCAAAACTTGCTGAACTGGCGCCAGACGCGGAAATCATCCTCACGATGGGGGGCGACGGCGCGGCTTTTTCTGCACCAGGGAAGCCTTGTGAAGTGCAAAAAGCGTATTCGGTCGACGTGATATCAACGCATGGAGCCGGAGATGTTTTTGTTGGCACCTACGCTGCTAGCAGATTACGCGGGCTATCCTTATCTGAAGCGGTGTCCGCAGGACAAAAGGCTGCTTCCAACCACGTCAGTCAAAGTCGATAGAACTTCTTGGCTGTACCACCAAAAACCCTATCCTGCGCGGCCTTGGGCAGATCCGCTGTTAATGCGCGCGCAGCCGAATGCCAAGCGTCGTAGCTGGCCTCAAGGCGACAGACTGGCCAGTCGGACCCCCACATTAATCGCTCAGACCCAAAGACCTTCAGTAGGTGCTCAACGTAGGGCTGCATTTTCTCAAGTGACCAACCATCGGACTCCGTGACTAGTCCGGAATATTTGCAGTACGCGGTGGTCTGGTCGGCTAGACGGCTCATTCCATCGGCCCAATGGGTAAAGCCGTCCACGGAATGGTTGCGGATCTGGGGTTTCATACAATGGTCAATGACGATCCGCATGTCGGAATATCGCGTGAAAAGCGTCAAAAAGTTCTCAAGATGTTGAGGGAAACCCAAAGCATCGAATGTTAAATCGCACTCGATGATCAATTCATAAGCCCATTGAATGTCGTCTCGTAGCATCCAGTCCGTATCCGGTATGTCCTGGATCATCGGGCGGACGCCCAAAAATTTTGGGTGTTTGGCCAACCTGCGCAAATGATATGCATGCTCTTGATTTTCGAAATCGATCCAGCCGACAACCCCGGCGATTCGAGGCGATGCATCTGCAATGCCCAACATATACTCAGTTTCTTCCACCGTCGCCGCGGCCTGAACAAGAACAGTTTGATCAATCCCAGCCGCCAACAGGTGAGGCTCTAAATCTCGTGGGCCGTACACCCTAGCGAGGATTTCATTGTCCATTGGCATCCAATCGTAGTCCCCACGTTTTGGATTCCAAAAGTGTTGATGGCTGTCAATTTTCACGTTCATGGCGTGTCACTACGAAGCAAACCAGCTGCTTTCAGATCAGCCCACAACACATTGGGAATATTTGCGCTTTCTGCGGCAATGTTGCTATTCATTTCTGTTAGTCCTTGCCCGCCAGGAATCACAGATACAATCGAGGGATGGTGCAACGGAAACTGAAAGGCGGCATCGACCAGACGCACACCATGGCGCGTACAGATACTCTCAATCTCACCGACACGTTGTAGGATTTTGTTTGGCGCGCGCTCGTAATTATAATAGGCACCGGGTTTTGGACCCGTAGCCAAAACACCAGAATTATATGGCCCACCTATGACGACTCCGATCCCGCGTTTTTGACACAACGGTAGGAAACTCTGCAACGCTTCTTGCTCCAGAAGAGTATAGCGCCCGGCGAGCAGGAACAGGTCGAAATCCCCACGCTCCGCCAACCATTGGCATGGTTGCCATTCGTTTACGCCTGCGCCGAAGGCCTTGATCACGCCCTGATCCCGAAGGGACATTAGCGCATGATAGCCACCATCCATCAGTTCGGCCAACTTTGTGTTAAGCACCTCCTGAGAACCATGGTTTGCCAGATCTATGTCATGGGCAAAGAGAATATCAATTCGGTCAACGCCTATCCGTTCAAGACTGAACTCAACCGACCGCATCACCCCATCGTAGGTATAATCATAGACTTCGTTCCTTGCAGGGACATCAAACCACTTATCAAGTCCATCGCGTTTGTCCTGGGTAGTGGCCTTCAGCAAACGTCCGACTTTGGTTGAAAGGACGTAGCTGTCCCGGTCCTTGCCGTGCAGCAAAGGATTTAGCCGCGTTTCTGACAGACCGAGTCCGTATAGTGGTGCAGTGTCGTAATAACGCACGCCGGCATCCCAGGCACGGGTCAGAACTGCATGCGCCTCTTCATCGCTGATGGCGCGATACAAATTGCCTAGCGGAGCCATGCCCATGCCGAGCTTTGTGAATTTCAGGCCTCCATTTCCTAATCGGTCCCAGTGTTTAGTTTGCAATGTCATTTGCGTGTTCCTCCAACTGACATGCTAGTATGAATAATGCTGGACTGCACCTACAAAATTTTGCATCATGGCGGAAATTTTAGGGGGCATACATGCAGCGTTTTGAGACCGTATTTGGAACACAAAAACCAGTGATTGCGATGGTGCATCTAGGCGCACTTCCAGGGACACCGTTGCACGACAAAGAACTTGGTCTGGTAGGGTTGGTCGAAGCCGCAAGAGCTGACCTCGCTGCACTTCAGTCAGCTGGAGTGGATGCTATCATGTTTGGTAATGAAAATGACCGCCCTTATGAATTTTCTGTCGACACCGCCAGTACTGCCACAATGGCCTATGTGATTGGGCAACTTCGCGATCAGATTACCGTGCCATTTGGCGTAAATGTCCTTTGGGATCCACGCAGCACTATTGCGCTGGCGGCAGCAACCGGTGCTGCCTTTTGCCGGGAGATATTTACGGGGACCTACGCAAGTGACATGGGATATTGGGCACCGGATGCAGGCAGTGCAATGAGATATCGCAAGCAGTTGGGACGCGATGATCTTTTCATGCTTTACAATGTAAGCGCAGAGTTTGCTGATAGTCTTGATCGGCGTCCCTTACCAGATAGAGCTCGCTCAGCTGTTTTTTCCTCCGTTCCTGATGCTGTCCTTGTCTCGGGCCAAATCACCGGTGAGGCTGCAAGGATGGAAGATCTCGAAGCCGTTAAGGTGGTGCTGCCAGATATACCAGTTTTGGCAAATACCGGTGTCAAACACGACACCGTGGCCGAGGTTATGCGAGTGGCGAATGGATGTATCGTTGGGTCGTCACTTAAAGTTGATGGCGATACCTGGAACGCGGTCGATCCGGACCGCGCTCGAGACTTTATGGACCGCGCAAAGGCTGCCCGATGATTGCGGATAATTTAAAGGCATTGATGCAGATTCCAGGCCTCTCTGGCCACGAGCACCGGGTTGCCGCCGCGATATCCAAAAGAATGCCAATCACCTGTGAAACAGACACACTAGGCAATCTGATAGCAACATTCCCCGGCAGCAATCCGTCTGTGATGTTGTTTACGCACATGGATCAGCTTGGTTTTATTGTCCGCAAGATTGAAGATGATGGATTGATCCGCATACACCGGATGGGAGGAGTGCCGGAACGCGCGCTTGCGTCCCAGTCAGTTGTTCTCAGTACAGCCGACGGGCGCGATATTCCTGGTATAATCGCCAACAAAAGCCATCATGCAACGCAAATGGATGAGAAATACAAAGTTGTGCGTGCTGCTGACCTCTACATAGACACAGGCCACAGCACCAAGGCAGCGGTTGAGAAAGCGGGTATTTCAATTGGAACACCGGTTACTTATGTGCCCAATGTTGTCGAGCTCGCTGAGGGGCGGATAGCAGGCACTTCTGTGGATGATCGCGCCGGATGTGCCGTCCTTCTTGACGTAGCAAAAAGTCTTACAAGGCGGGACGGTGGACCGACCGTTCATATCGTCTTTTCCACGCAAGAAGAGTTCAATCTTCGCGGTGCTTTGAGCGCCGCGCAGGCTTTAAAACCAGATATAGCCATCCAAATAGACCTGATGTTAGCAAGCGATACACCGGATGCGGTTGACTTGGGAGAGATGTATCTCGGCTGTGGTCCAGGCATGAGTATGTACAGTTTTCACGGACGCGGAACCTTGAATGGCGTACTGCCACATCCTGCGTTGGTATCACTGTTTGAACACGCGGCAAAGGACGCAGGCGTAGGATTGCAAAAATCTGCACAGGTTGGTGTTTTGACAGACCTTAGTTATGTTCAGCATGTCGGAAAAGGTGTTGCCGCCATCGATTTGGGATTTCCAATGCGTTATAGTCATTCTTCGCTGGAGGTCTGCCAGTTAAGTGATCTGGAAGACCTGGCCGCTTTGCTTGTTGCAGGGCTTGCGCGCATCGGTCCAGACTTTTTATTAAAGCGTTGGGTATGAGCTACACTCTTGGAATCGACATCGGTACGTTTGAGACTAAAGGCGTTTTGGTTGATGCCGCAGGCGTTGTAATTGCAACAGCGCGCCACCGGCATGAGATGATTGTTCCGCAGCCCGGCTGGGCTGAACACAGGCCTCTAGAAGATTGGTGGGGCGATTTTGTTAAAGTCACGAAAGAACTGATTGCCAATGCTGGCTGCGCATCGGAACAGATCAAGGCAATTGCTTGCTCAGCCATTGGCCCTTGCATGTTGCCCGTGGACGCAAACGACGCCCCATTGATGAACGGGGTGCTTTACGGCGTCGACACCCGCGCGATTGCTCAGGTTGAGGCTCTGACAGCACGCATCGGGGAAGATCTCATCCTGGAGCGTTGCGGCAATGCGCTGACCTCTCAGTCCGTTGGACCAAAAATCCTATGGCTAAAGGAAAAACGGCCGGACCTTTATGCCAAGACAGCTAAAATCCTCACTTCCACCAGCTTTCTGGTACAGCGCTTGACCGGTGAATACGTAATCGACCATTACACGGCGGCAAATTTTTCACCTATATACGACGTAGGTACGCAGGATTGGTGCTTTGATCTAGGGCCTGAGATCGCAACGCCAGAAATGCTACCACGTCTTTTGTGGTCGTCGGAAATCGCGGGGTACGTCACCAAAGAAGCCGCAGAGGCGACTGGGTTGGCTATAGGCACGCCCGTAACAGCAGGCACCATTGACGCCGCTGCAGAGGCCCTGAGTGTTGGTGTGGAATCACCCGGCGATATGATGATGATGTATGGTTCAACTATCTTTATCATTACCCTTACGCAGGATCGGGTTCGTGATGGTCGGCTTTGGTATGCGCCTTGGCTCTTTCCTGGGCAACATGCTTCGATGGCGGGGTTGGCAACCTCTGGAACGCTGACACACTGGTTTCGCGACCAGTTCGCCCGCGATTTGCCACTTGACACGGCCTTTACTACGCTCGCGTCAGAGGCAGACAAAGTTCAGCCAGGTTCTGAAGGGTTGCTGTTCCTGCCTTACTTCTCTGGCGAGCGCACACCTATCCATGATCCACAAGCCAAGGGCGCGTTCTTTGGATTAAACCTTACACACACAAGGGGAACTATGTACCGGGCTTTGATCGAGGGCATTGCGTTTGGGACCGCCCATGTAGTGGAAACTTATCGCGAAGCTGGAGTTGGGCTGGACCGTATTCTTGCTGTGGGCGGGGGCACAAAAAATCTACTTTGGATGCAGGCAATATCTGATACGTCGCAGGTTGATCAGTTTGTCTGCGAAAAAACTGTTGGTGCAAGTTATGGCGATGCGTTTCTAGCTCGGGTGGCCTTGGGCGAGGCAGAACTTGCGGACATCGGACACTGGAATCCGATTGCCACACAGATTACCGCAGCAGAAGACCCTGCCTACGAGAAAAACTATGCGTTGTTCCGCAGGCTCTATGAACAAACAAAGGATATTGCAAAGGAGCTTTCATCTTAAAGTTACAAAACGATATGCAGACAGTACTAGCAGAGCTTCGCACAGTTGCCGAGGGGATCGACCCTTTGCAAGTCGAAACTGCTTGTCAGATGATCGCCGACGCAGGACGCATCATGCTTTACGGTTGTGGGCGGGAGGGCCTACAAATTCAGGGGTTTGCCATGCGGCTCCATCATTTGGGCAAGCTAGTGTCTATGCAGGGTGATATGGCGGCCCCCCCGATGATGCAAGGCGACTTGTTCATTGTCTCGGCGGGCCCGGGGGCGCTGGCCACTGTCTCCGCCTTGATCGGTCAGGCAAAGGCAGGCGGAGCCTCGGTTTTGTTTCTTACCGCCCAAGCGCAGTCACAGACTGCAAAAATTGTCGATCACACAATCCTTGTGACTGCGCAAACCATGGCTAACGATCAGAAAAAAGATGCATCAACGTTGCCTATGGGGTCGCTTTACGAAGGGGCGCTATTTGTCTTGTTCGAGGCTATGATACTGAAGCTTATTGTGGACTTAGACCAAACGCCGGGAAGTATCCGGGCTCGGCATACAAACATGGAGTAAGAATTTCACGTTTGGAGAAATTCAAATTGAAAGACTAGAAAATGAAACAAGTTTATCTTCTGGCTAGTGGCGATTTGCGAGAAAGTGCAAATCAAACTTGTTGGCCGGCACAGGCTGCTATGGAAGACGCCCTGAGGATAGCATTAAGCAACGCTGGGGCTGAAAGTATCCGCGCCCATGCGTTCAATCCTGACCGGGGTCACGGCTTTATTGCATCACAGCGTGAAGGCATGGATGTTTTCCGTGACATGTCACCTGATGCCGCGATCATTGTCGCGCAATCGGCCTGGCAATATTCGCACCACGTACTCCCAGGGCTAATCCATCACAATGGCCCGATCCTGACTGTGGCAAACTGGTCAGGTCAATGGCCTGGACTGGTTGGAATGTTGAACCTCAATGGATCATTGACCAAAGCAGGCGTGCCATATGCGACGCTTTGGAGTGAAGATTTTACAGATGACTTTTTTCTGGACGGGCTGCGCACATGGCTCCAAACTGACGCGCTGCAACATCAGGTGAACCATGTAAGGGACGATTTCGAAGTCCCTAACTATCTAGTAAATGTCGCGCAGGGTCTTGCCGAAAAAATCCGACGCGACAAGTTGATCTTGGGCGTATTCGATGAAGGTTGTATGGGGATGTTCAATGCGATTATCCCAGATCATCTTCTTCATCCCACGGGCGTATTCAAAGAACGCCTGTCGCAATCGGCTCTTTACTACGAGACGACTCAAGTATCTGAATACGAGGGCAGAGATGTGCTGGAGTGGTTGGAGGCGCGTGGTATGCAATTTGAGTTTGGCGAGGATGACGCTACCGAACTCACTCGCAATCAGGTGGTATGGCAAGGGCGCATGTATGTAGCCGCTGTGCGGATGGCGGATAAGTTTTGTTGTGATGCTATCGGTATTCAATACCAACAGGGCCTCAAAGATTTGCTACCCGCTTCAGACCTTGTCGAAGGGCTCTTAAATAATTCAGATCGCCCACCGATTCTTGATACAGAGGGGCGGGAAATCAAACCGGGCCAACCAATCATTCACTTCAATGAAGTGGATGAATGTTCAGGACTGGATGCGCTTTTGACCAACCGTGTCCAGGCAGCCCTGGGCTTACCTGTTGAAACAACTCTGCATGACGTGAGGTGGGGGGACGAAGACCGCGATGGCGATGCCGGTTTTGTTTGGGTCTTCGAGATTTCTGGCGCGACCCCGCCAGCGCATCATGTCAATGGTTTCGAAGGCTCAGTAGGGTACCGCCAACCACCGATGTATTTTCGGTTGGGCGGATCCACACTTGCAGGCGTTGCCAAGCCAGGCTCCATCGTCTGGTCGCGGATCTTCATAGAAGGTGACGCTCTGCACATGGACATTGGCACCGGTCAGGCGTTAGCCCTTTCAAAGCGTGAGACGCAGCGCCGCCTTGATGCCACGACACCGCAATGGCCAATCATGCACGCGCAATTGGACGGGATTGATAGGGACAAATTTATGGCCCGCCATAAGGCCAATCATGTGAATGTAGTCTATGCAAACAATGCTAAATCCGCACTTGATGCGGCTCTTTGCCGAGCAGCACTCGCGCGGGCGCTGGGGATCAAGGTACATCTCTGTGGGATTTAGGCTTACTTTACAGCACCTGCGGCCATTCCTTTGATGATAAAGCGCTCTAATGCAATGCCAATGACGATCAACGGTAATATCGCGGCGAAACTTAGCGCAGCCATAGACCACCAACTTATGCCCTGACTGCCGGTTTGGCTGGCCACCATCACTGGCAATGTTTTGGCATCGCTTGACGTCAACAGAGCTGCAAAGAAGTATTCGTTCCAGGTCAGAACCAAAGATAGAATAAAAGCTGCGACCATGCCAGGAAGCGCAATTGGCAAGATGATCGTCAAGAATGCGCCCCAAATCGACAAACCATCGACGAGAGCGGCTTCTTCCAACTCAGAAGGTATTGAACTGAATTGATCGCGCATGATCCAGATGACAATGGGCAAGACTGTTAAAGTATATAGAAGAATCAAACCAATCCGCGTGTCCAACATGGCAAGAGCTTTGTAGAGAACGAGAAAGGGCAAGGCCAAAACCACTGGGGGCAGTATTAATTGGCTGAGAAAGAAAAAAGAGATGTCTGAATTTCGCATGAACCCAAATTTATAATTGAAACGCGATAGCCCGTAAGCGGCGCAACTGCCCAAACCAACGGCGATCACCGAAGCCGATACAGCAATAACCACAGAATTCCAAAACCGTTTCAGGAACTCGGCCCGAACGGTGCTCTCATTGCCGATGGTATCAGGCGAAAGCCCAAGCGACCGCCAACCCAACCATCTCGGGTTATAGTCCCAGTAGGGAACGATATTTCCTTTCATCACGTCGGGGGCCATCTTGAAGCTGGTCGTGATAGTCCAGTAGATTGGGAACAGAGCAATGAATGCCCACAGGATTAGGATTCCATAGATTACTGCCCGCCCCGTAAAGCGCTTGGCCTTAAAGGCGCGATCTGCATTGCTATCGTGGAAAATCTGATCTGACATCTTAGTATCTCGGTCGCATCCAGCGGTCCGCCCCCTTGATCAGGATAGTCATCGCAATAACTATAACCACCAAATAAAACATTGCGAGCATTGTTCCGTATCCGACATTTGACCGGTCTCGGTATTCGCGGAAAATGAAGGATGTGACGCTATCGGTGGCGCCGCCCGGTCCGCCGGAGGTGACATTTATAATAATATCTGCAAGCTTTAATTTGAAAATAATGCGGATCAGGATTGCAGTGATCGAGACTGGCAGCATCAACGGGAATGTCACTTCCCAGAACCGTGTCCAAGCGCTGGCGCCATCCACCTCGGCGGCTTCATGCAACTCTTTAGGAATGGCCTGGAGTCCAGCAAGGATCATGATCATCATAAATGGAATGTATGTCCACGCATCCATAAGCATGATCATGAGACGAGCAATTTCGGGTGAAGAAAAGAAAGATGGATTGTCCACGCCCATTTCGCGTAGCATACGTGCGATTGGGCCAAATCGATTTTCCAACATCGACTTGCCAATCATCCATGAAACAGCAACTGGCGAGAGCATCAGAGGTAACAAAAACGCCACTCGAAAGAATTTACGCCCTTTAATCTGGGCATTCAATAACAGCGCAAGAACAAAGGCAAAGGCATATTCTACGATGATGGCGAGCGAATACCAGACCATGTTGCGCATTGCGTTCCAATAGAATGGGTCAGCCCACATTTGTTGAATATTATTCCAGCCGTTGAATTGCCTGCCATCAGGCGACGCGAGGTTCCAATCTGAAAACGCTATAATCAACCCAAATAGCAGTGGAAAAACCACCATAGACACAACAAAAAGCGCGGCAGGCAATACAAAAAGGGTACGTTTCCCATGTTCGCCTCGCGCAATTACCTGACCTGTGCAAAGGCAAATTCCCCAAAAAATATAGGCATAAAGGGTTGGCCGCCATGTCTCGAACTCAAGGTCGATCCAGCCGTTTTGATCGGCAGTTTGTAAGCCTGCGACAAAGAACATTAGCGCAGCAGATCCCCAAACTATCAGCTTGCCAAAACGTCTTCGCTGGTAAGAGATATTGTCTGCGGTTACGACGTGAAGCAGATCGCCTGCGGTATTCATGGGGATGTGACCTCAGGTTAGGAAGAAAGTGTCAGACCGCCGGATGTCCCAGCGGTCTGAACGTTTTGGTCAAAGTCCAAGTGAAGCTTTGTAAAGCGCGATCTGACTGTCCCGGCCAATCTGATCTGTAATCTTTTCCCAAGCGGCGGCGATGGCATCGCCGATTTCCTGAGCAGATCCGTATTGACCAGCATAACCCTTCGCCAATTCATCTTCGGCAACTGAGTAGTACTGAAAAATACCCGGGATACGCGGTTCGATAGCAGCATTCTCGTGGTTGTAGCTGTCTGCATTCGAGCCGAGGTAGTCCTCGATATAGGCACGATCGTATCCTGCTGCCTCCCATTCATCGTACTGGAAGTGCGAGTTCCGGTAAGGTTGGAAACCGGATGGATAGGCTGACATCCAAAGCGAAATGTCTTTCCCGCCCAGATGCGCTGCTGCGCTCCACGCGGCTTTTTGTTTTTTCTCGTCACCCTGAACGTTCTTGGTGACGTAAACACCCCAGCCGAGGTAGGCCATGTTAGGTGCTTCATTGTAGGTGTTTTCCCAAGCGCCGCTTTGGCTGTTGTAAACGCGATCAGAACCGGGGTTGATCCCAAAGCCAACGACATCGCCGACCACAGATGTGTCTGAGGTGCGTGCGTTTGAACCGATGTCGCCCCACCACATCAACATAGAACCAGTACCAGCAAGAAACTGCTGGAAGCCCGTTGTGCCTGGATCAGCGTTGATTTGGTCAGCAGGATAAGCACCCGCTTCGATGAGATCAAGAACGTCTTGAATCGCTTGCACCCAAGCCGGGTTGTTGACCCGCGGCTTCATAGTGTCTGGGTCAAACAACCATGCCGGATCTGATGGGTGTTTGGCATAAGCCGCCGCGCGGTTTTCTAGGAAGTAGAAGCCGAAACCACCCCAGCCTTTGAGCGGATCAAGATAACCATGGGCAGGCAGCCCTGTGAGTGGGTCTTCTTTGCCGATCAACTCTTTAGAAGCAGCGTTTACCTCTTGCCACGTCTTGGGCACAGATGCGCCACCAATTGCGCCGTCGCCAAAATAGTCGGTCCTATAGCAGAATGTGTGACAATCGCCGTCGATGGTGACACGGTATTTCTTACCATTCCAGGTCCCAACTGGTGCCTGCAAGTAGCTCACAAGATCGTCAGCCTCGATCTGCTCCTCGACCCAGGCTGGCATTTCATCGAGTAGGCCTTTTCCAGCTGTGTCACCTTCAAAAGGGGCACCCATTTCGATCAAATCGAAGTCAACTGTGCCTGTGGCAATCGCTTGTTGCAGGCGTGGATTGTAGTCTGCTTGTGCGAGATCTACCCAATTGATCTTAGCGCCCGTGTAAGCCTCCCAAGGCTTTAAGAACCCGCGGAAAAGGAAGTTGTGAAGGTTTTGATTATTTAATCCCATAAAGGTCAGCTCAACCCCCTCAAATTCACCTTCAGCCACACGTTCTTTCGTTGGCCCAAGGCAAAGGTCACCTACTTTTTGCCAGTCTGCGTCAGTCGGTGAACCGGCGCCAACACCCGGAATTTTCAAAATTTCGGCGCGCACTGCAGAGTGACCACCGGCGGCAACTTGTTTGGGGAACAGGCCTCCCATCGCGGCAATTGCGCCAACGCTTGCAGCGCCTTGTAGCATTTTCCGCCGGCTCATTTGCTTGTGTATAATGGCGTTATAGTGTTCGACTTTCATTTTAGTTTCTCCCTTTCAGTAAAACGTCGTCCTTCTTAGAATCGGCCATTGTTAAATGCGTTTCGTATGTTCGGTGACTATACGCCAAAGGCATCAATGGCAGTCGCGTGATTTTGCTATACTAAAATAGGTTCGTTCTAAAATTGGCATCTGTCAAGTAACTAACATGCTAGTCATGTCAGAACTGGACAAAAGTTATACCTTAAGATAGGCAGATCATAAAGCGATAGCAAAATTTTGGGGTGGCAATGGCAGATGTTTCGGTAAGAAGATTATTCAAAAGGTACGGTGAGACAGCTGTTATTCATGGTATCGACGTGGATATTGCCGATGGAGAGTTTGTGGTGCTTGTGGGCCCGTCAGGATGCGGTAAGTCCACCCTTTTGCGAATGATTGCTGGGCTAGAAGAAATCACATCAGGCGACGTAAATATCGGGAATCAAAGAGTAAACAACCTTTCGCCAAGCCAACGTGACATAGCGATGGTGTTTCAGTCTTACGCGCTCTACCCGCACAAAACGGTCGAAGCCAACATGGGCTTTTCTTTGAAATTGCGAAAGATGAACAAGGCTGAGGTGAAACGCCAGGTTGCGGATGCAGCTGAAATACTTGGCCTAACACCTTATCTCGCACGCTATCCTCGCGCGCTTTCTGGGGGACAGCGGCAAAGGGTGGCGATGGGTAGGGCTATTGTACGAAATCCAAAGGTTTTCCTTTTTGACGAACCCTTATCCAACCTTGATGCTAAGCTGCGTGTGCAAATGCGTGCAGAAATCCGAGAGCTGCATCAACGCCTGCAAACGACAACCATTTATGTTACACACGATCAGATTGAAGCCATGACCATGGCTGACAAAATCGTAGTTCTGAATGGCGGTCATGTGGAACAAGTCGGCAGTCCGTTGGATCTCTATGACCGTCCCAAAAATAGGTTTGTCGCCAGCTTTATCGGCTCTCCCTCCATGAACCTCCTTAACGGTGAGGTAACTGCATTAAAAGGCGGGTTCGCAACGATTATGCTAGCCGGTTCAACATTAGATATTCCAGCGTCCAAGGAGCTCGCTGTTGGAAAAAGGATCAGTTTAGGTATCCGGCCTGAACACCTCAAACTGTCAGATGTTGGACTGCGAGCAAAGGTACGAGTAGTTGAGCCGACGGGCTCTGAAATTCATGGAATTTTCCAGTTTCAAGATCAAGAAATTACAGCCGTTTTCCGAGAGCGCCATGCGCTGGCACCTGGCGACGAAGTATTTCTCGAAATTCAGCCAGATAAAGTGCATATATTTGATAAGGAAAGTGGCGAAAGGCTCGAGTGATGTCTGACTCTTGTTAGTTTGAAGCAATTTAGCCGGGGGTAAGGTTTAGAAAACCAGTGAGAGGTATTGAACATGTTAAAAGGGATTGATTCCAAATTGAACGCTGATGTGCTGCATTGCTTGCGCTCCATGGGCCATGGAGATGCATTGGTGATTTGCGATACAAACTTTCCGGCAGAAAGTGTAGCGCGGCATACGGGTCTTGGCACCCTCTTGCGTATGGAGAACCTGACATGCGGCGAGGCAATAGGCTCCATCCTTTCAGTTCTGCCATTGGATACCTTTGTGGATGATTTTGCGATGCGCATGGAGGTTGTTGGCGCCCCAGATGAGCTACCAGCGACCCAACAAGAAGTGCAAGATCAGATCAACCTCGCTGAAGGGAAACCCCGCCCAATGATAAGCGTTGAGCGGTTCGCCTTTTACGATCTGGCACGCAAGAGTTATGCGGTAATTCAAACGGGCGAACGCCGGTTTTATGGCTGCTTTATCCTGCGTAAAGGCGTTGTTGGGCCAGACGAATGACCCTTGATATAGTTATTCTAGGGGTTTTTGTCGCTGACACGGCATATCGAGCCCAACGTCAACCACGGCTGGGAGAAACCATCCTTGGGCAGTCCTTTGCACTCGGTCCGGGTGGGAAAGGATCTAATCAATCCGTCGCTGCTGGAATGGCTGGCGCTTCGGTAGGCTTCATCACGAAACTTGGGAAGGACCCATTTGCCGATATGGCATTGGCAACCTGGAAAAAAGCGGGGGTGACGTCTCTGGCTACGCAGCATGCTGATGACTACACGGGTGCTGCTTACATCTTTGTTGATGAAAACACTGGGGATAATGCCATTATTGTATGTCCAGGTGCTGCCGCAACAATCAATCGTTCAGATATCGATAGTCACGCCGAAGTCATAAAGCATTGCAAAGTCTTAATGACTCAACTTGAGCAACCAATAGATGCCGCTGAATACGCATTGGCCTGCGCTCGAAAAGCTGGCGCAACTACAATCCTCAATCCAGCACCGGCTGTAGAGCTACCTACCTCCATGATTGCTTTATGCGATTTTGTGACCCCAAATGAAATCGAAGCAGAAACAATCACTGGAATCACAGTCAACTCACCGAAAGATGCGGTTGCTGCAGCCGAAGCATTGCTCGCCAAAGGTGCAGGTGGAGCCATAATTACGCTCGGTGAGAATGGCTGCCTTTATCACGATGGAAGCAACTCAGTGCACGTGCCTGCAATCAACGCAGGCCCAGTGGTTGAGACGACTGGTGCGGGCGATGCTTTCAATGGTGGTTTTGCAGTTGCCATTGCGGAAGGCCACTCACCACTTGAGGCGATCCGTTTTGGCACAGCAACCGCGGCTATATCTGTAACTCGACCGGGTACAGCACCCTCAATGCCTACCCGGAAAGAAATTGAATCGCTATTACGAAATTAGATCCCCAAGGGTTTGATGAACTTTCCTATTCGTAGAACTGCCAGAGCAAAATTACTTGAAGTGGGCATCTCGACCACTCAGCATCCTTGAGTGACAAAGCTCAGCCCATTTTGTGACTATCAAATAAGCCCAGAGATTATTTGGCTTGCTGCAATTCTGTGTGATTGGTTCCCACTTTAGCTTCGTAATGCAAAGCCATAATGAAGTTAACAATGCTGCTGCTCTTGATGAGTGGCGCCAATTATTAGGCGCATAGCTTCAAGCTCCGCCTGCAATCCGATGCGGGATTTTATTTGTCTGACAAAACTTTTGCTATTGTTCTGGAGCAAACCGTCCGTTTACTTTGCGTTGATGTAGATAAAAGGTAACAATTTGGATAACTAGCAAGCCATTCCGGCCAAGACCCAAGTGTGCTTGGTGGCTAAATCAGCTAGAATGGTTAAGGGATCATTCGCCTCAACAACAAGGAAAATACATTATGTTTGGAAAGATTGACGGTACCGGATATGAAATCCTCGACCCAATTTTTGCAGATTGTATAATAAGTCATGCAAAAATTGAGCGCCTTTGGTCTGGCGGGCGTTGGGTTGAAGGGCCTGCATATTTTCCCGCAGGTCGATATCTCATCTGGTCAGACATTCCCAACAATCGCATTATGCGCTGGGATGAAACAGATGGAACCGTTTCTGTATTCCGCGATCCTTCAAACAACGCTAATGGACATACCATGGATCAGCAGGGGAGATTGATTTCTTGCGAACATTTATCACGCCGTGTTAGCCGAACGGAATTTGATGGCACCTTGAAAGTCATTGCAGATAGCTATCGGGGCGCCCGTCTCAATTCGCCAAACGATGTTGTTGTTAAATCTGATGGTTCAATTTGGTTCACAGACCCTACCTATGGTATAATAATGGACTACGAGGGTTGCCGTGCAGAAAGTCAGATTGGGACCTGCAATGTGTATCGTTGGGATCCAGAAACGCAAAAAATTGAGGCAATGGCCACCGACTATATCAAGCCCAATGGACTAGCCTTTTCTCCCGACGAAACAGCATTATACATTACGGATACAGGTGGCACCCATGAACCAAATGGCCCCCAGCACATGCGTCGCCATATGATAGATTCAGATGGCAAAACGCTTGGTGTAGGAGAAATTTTTGCAACTTCTACAGCGGGATATTTTGACGGCTTTCGAATTGACACTGGCAATCGTATCTGGACGAGTGCTATGGATGGAGTCCATTGCTACGATAGCGCCGGCTGTTTAATTGGTAAAATTTTAATCCCAGAGATAGTATCAAATGTTTGTTTTGGGGGATTAAAGGGAAACAGGCTTTTCATTACTGCAACATCCTCTGTTTATGCAGT
>JADHQX010000012.1 GCA_016777745.1 Candidatus Pelagibacterales bacterium | reverse complement strand
GATATGTCAAATGCATTAATTAATATGAAAGATTATGTTAATAAAATAGGTTTATGGCATTCTATAGTTCATGATAAAGAAATTGATGAAAACTTTGTTGCAGACTTAAAAATTAAAATTGATAATAAGTATAAAACTTATAATAATGATTAAATTATTTTAATTTTATGAAAATCATAGATGTTGAAACTTATGTACTTCTAGCTGATAATTATGATCCAAGCTTAACATCTTCAGCTCAAGATACATGCTTAGTAATTATTAAGACTGATGAAGGTATAGAAGGGTATGGAGAATGTGATACAAGTCCATGGGTAGCAAAAGCATTTATTGAGTCTCCAGGAACACATACAATGGATCAATGTGTAAAAGAAATTCTCATTGGATCTGATCCACTTGAAATTGATTTACTTTGGGAAAAAATTTATGTTGGTACAGCAATGACAGGGCGCAGAGGTGCTGGTGTTAATGCTATGAGCGCAATTGATATGGCATTGTGGGATATTAAAGGCAAAGCTTTAAATAAACCAGTATATGAATTAATGGGAGGTAAGGAACAAGATTTTGTTATTCCTTATGCCTCTCTTCAGCCAGTTGGTCATTCATTTGAGGAATATAAAGACTCTTTAGTTGCCTGGGCAGAAAAAGCAAAAAATCTTGGATTTAAAGCAGTAAAATCTGAAGTTACCTTAAATGGACCATATGCTCATAGTGGACTTAATGAAAACGATGACAAAACAACAGAAGTAGTTGCGGCAGTAAGAAAAGCTTTAGGGCCAGATATTGAATTAATGGTTGATGTGCAGTATCGATGGAAAGACGCTGAACAAGCTCTTCGTACTGTAAAAGACTGGGCTGAGTTCAATCTTTACTTTCTAGAAACACCTGTTTGGACAGATGACATAAAAAGTTATGCAAGAATGCACGATGAAGCACCAATGAAAATTGCAGCTGGTGAGTGGCTTAGCACAAGATACGAGTTTGAAGATTTAATTACTAATGGAAAAATAGATGTTGCCCAGCCGGATGTTGGACGTTGTGGAGGTTTAACAGAAGCAAAAAAAATAGCAAAATTTTCACAAGATCAAAATAGAATAATTGTGCCTCATTGTTGGAAAACATCAGTGTCTATTTCCGCTACAGCTAACTTTGCCTTTAATACATCCAATTGTGCATTTATTGAATATTTACCTCCACAAATGTGTGTTGAAATTTTAAGAAAAGAGTTAGCTACTGAGGGCTTTGATTTTGTTGATGGAAAAATTTTACCTCCCACAAAACCAGGTTTGGGAATAGAATTAAATAGAGAAGCTATAAAAAAATACCAAGTAGCTTAAGAATTTAATTCAATTATAGCTTCAATTTCTACAGGTATATTATTAGGAAGAACGTATACTCCCATTGCGCTTCTTGCATGAATTCCCTTTTCTTTTCCAAAAAAATCTACAAATAAATCTGAGCAACCATTAATAACTTTTGGTTGGAATAAAAAATCAACAGTGCAATTTACAAAACCAAGTATCTTTACAACTTTATTTATATTCTCAAATCCTATTTCATTTTTAATAACTGACAAGATAGTTATTCCAACTCTTCTTGAGGCGTCATAAGCCTGATCCAAATCTAAATCCTTACCAACTTTACCGGTAATTAATTTTCCGTTATTATCAAATGCCCCTTGCCCAGAAATGTAAGCATAGTTTTTAGAAATTCTTACATTAACAAAATTCCCTATAGGTTTAGGTGTATGTATAAACTTTAAATCCATCTTAATATTTCTTTCTTAAAATTTTAGCAGTTTCAACTAATTTTTTTAATTTATTACGAGTTATTTCAATAGGAACATGGCCAAAACCACATTCACTTGTTAAAAGTATTTTTTCAGGTTTAAAATAATTTAGAAGAGGCTGTGTGTGCTTTTCAACATCTTCAATATTTTCTGTATTATCTATTCTTTGATCAACCACCCCTGCAGATAATGAGCCTTTAAAATGCCAATTTTTAAAAATATCCAACATATTGTAATGAAGACTGCAATGTTCTAAGTGAATTTCATCTATTTTTAATTTTTTAAATGCCGGTATCATATCAGTATAGCGACCAAAATAACCTCTTTTTCTATGGGCATTACCACCACATATATGTAAGTTAAATTTAACTGATGGAAATTTTTCAATTATATAGTTTAAAACATCAGCACCCCAGTTTGCCTCATTAACATTTTCCGTCCATACAGGTTCATCAAATTGAATATAGTCACATCCTTCATTACATACCTTTTCTAGTTCTTCAATTATTACATCAGCATAAGCCATCGCTAATGCTTTATCATCAGGGTATAAATCTGTTCGTTCGTTTACGCTGAATCTTGCCAACATGTGAGGACCAGTTATAGTTTGTTTTACCTGTATATGTTTTGGCGTATTATCCCTTGCTGTTTTCCATTTTTCAAATAATTTTGTATTTAAATTTTTAATTTCACTTTTAATTACCGCACACTCTATTCCAAAACCTTTTGTTCCATGAGTTTTACTTAAATCTACATTCTCCATTGAACCACCTGTTGAAAAATGTTTGTACTTTTTATTTTCTGCATCAACCCCATCTGTTCTTAGTTGATAAAACCAGTACATATTCTCTCTATACCCTTCACCATCAGTTATTATATCAAGTCCTAAATCGGATTGTTCTTTAACGGCCCATTTGATCATCTCAAGCGCTTCTTCATTATTTACACTTGATTTTCTTAAAGTATCTTTTTGAACATCTTTTCTTGGATAGCTTCCAGTTACCGTAGTTAAAAATTTCATATCATTTACTTTCTATTGATTTTCTCTTGCGTCTTTTATAAGGCATCTTACCCCATCTTCAAATGATCTTGGAGTGTAATCTATTTCTTTTCTTATTCTTTTATCGTTTTGATCATCAATTAATGGAGTGGATTTGATGTTTTCATCAAATACTAAATTTGCATTTGGAATAATTTTCTTTACTATTTTTTCAAGCTGATGACCATCTACAGTTTCAGAGCCAGTATTAAAACATGAGTAGTTTAATTTATCTTTTAAAGCTAATCTAACAAGTTGTTCTGCACAGTCATCAACATATATCCAGCTATCCTTATTTTTTTTAGAGAATGGAAGATGGGCAGTTTTATCTAAAGCTGGTTTTGCAGCAAAATCTTCCGCCCAGTTAAGCGCTGTATTTTTTCTGCCATAACCAAAAACAACTGATGGTCTTGTATAGGCAATGCTGCAGCCATGTCTCTTAATATATTTTTCGGCCATAAATTCATTTAATAATTTCATGACACCATAAGTAAAAAAGTGATTATCTATTCCAGAAAAATCATCTTCTGTCACTGCTTTGTTACCAAAAAATTCCTGGTTAGCGCCGTAAACAGTTTCACTGCTTGCGAATACTAATCGGCGTATTTTATATTTAACAATCATCTCAAATATTGTTGTTGTTCCCACAATATTAATTTTACTTGCAAGTAATGGATTTTCTTCACAAATTGCCCCTATGCCATAAGCTAGATTTATAACACTATCTAAATTATAGTCATGAAATATTTTTTCAACATTTTGATAATTAGTTATATCTAATTTTTCATACTTTATTAAGTTTTTGTCTTTACCAATTTTATTAATATTATTTTCTAATTTACTTCTATTTTTTTCAATATCTACGTCTGCAACAATTACAGAAATGTTTCTTTTTAACAATTGTAAAACAACCTTCGAGCCAATAAAACCTAAACCACCAGTAACTAGAATATTCATTTAAGAGTTACTCCATGAAAAATATTTGATCCATCATAACCCATGAATTATTATCATCATTATTAGGAAAAGGGTTAAAGCAGTTTATCATCAATTTAGTCCATTTATCAACAATAGCTATTTTACTCATTTCTTTCATATCTAAATCAAAATTATCTCCATCGTATTCAAGGTAACCAAACATGAAATCTTCTTTTAGAAAAATACTATAATTTTTTATTTTTATTTTTTTTAATTCATCCAATATTTCTGGCCAAACATTTGCGTGGTTCTCAATATAATATTCTCTCTTTTCATCTTTTAATTTGACTGCCATAGCATATCTTTGTGTTGCCATATAAGACCTTTCCCTGTTCGAAACTTACTTATTAAATTTATTTTTTTTATAATACCTTCAATATAAACAAAATTTAGGATATATTTCAAATATAAAGTTTGATTTTAAATATAAAATTAACTAAAATATTATATGTCATTTAAACCTTCAGATATTTCAAGTCTTACAACTATTATTTCTATGCCTAAAAGCCCAATGAGTATAGTTATAGTTGGAGCTGGAGGAATAGTTAGTGATGCTCATTTGCCTGCTTACAAAAAAGCTGGATTTAAAGTTTTAGGTATATTTGATCCTTTGAAAGAAAAGGCTGAAAAATGTGCAAAAGATTTTGACATAGAAAAAATATATTCTTCTGAAGAAGAAGCTTTGTCTGAAAAAAATGTAGTTTTTGATATTGCTGTCCCACCTCAAGTCTTATTGGCTATAGTAAAAAAAATACCAGACGGCTCTATTTGTCAGCTTCAAAAACCCATGGGAAACAGCATGAAAGATGCTGCTGAAATAAAAAAAGTAATAAAAGAAAAAAAAATTATTGCCTGTGTTAATTTACAATTGAAATTCAGCCCTATGATGATTGCACTTCGTGATGCGATTAATAAAGGAATGATCGGAGATATTACAGAATTAGAAGTTAGCTTAAGTGTTAAAACACCATGGCATTTATGGCCTTTTTTAGAGTCATTAGAGAATGTTGAAGTTCCTTTGCATTCTATTCACTATCTCGATTGGATAAGATCAGTATTAGGCAACCCTAAAAGTGTTCACTGTAAATCTGTTAAACATCCAAGTGTCCCAAAGTTAGCTGATGCAAGATCAAGTATAATTTTAGAATACGATAGAGATTTAAGATGCTGCTTATCTATAAATCATACGCATGATACTGCAATACATGGAATGAAACATTCTCATGCATACGCTCGAGTTGAGGGATTAAAAGGTGCTGCTTATATTAAGTTTGGCTTACTTCTAAACTATCCTAAGGGAGAGCCTGAAGAGATTGAAATAAGTACTGATGGTGTTAGTTGGACTAAGGTTGATGATGTTGGAACATGGTTTCCTGATGCATTCATTGGAACCATGGCAAGCCTTCAACGGTATGCTGCAGGAGAGGACACAGAGCTACTTCATTCTGTTGACAATGCATATGAGACAATGGCAGTTGTTTATGCTTGCTTAGAGTCTAATTCAATTCCTGGTACAAAGGTAAATTATTAATATTTATGATTAAAAAAAAAAATACATACAGTGCTCCTGCATTAGAAAAAGGCTTAGATATTATTGAGCTTTTATCTCAATCAGTTCTGGGATTGAGTCAAGCTGAAATCGCCAAAGAATTAAAAAGATCAGTTAATGAAATCTACAGAATGTTAAATATTTTGGTAGCTAGAAAATATATAGAATTAGATACTAACTCTGAACGTTACAAGTTAACCTTCAAATTATTGCAATTATCTTCTCAACATCAGCCAATAAAAAATATTATGGAAAAATCTTTACCAATGATGAGAGAAGTTGCTCAGCTTTGTAATCACTCCATTCATTTATCTATTTATTATGCAGGAAAGCTTTTGGTAATAAGTCAGGTTGATAGTCCTTCATCATTTAACTATTCGGTAAAGGCAGGTTCAAACTTTGACTTGTTAGAAACTTCTTCTGGTCGGGTGTTGCTAGCTTTTCAAACTAAAGAAGAGCGTGAGAGACGTTTAAAAAGACGAAAGCTTTTTATGAATTTACAAAAGAAGAAAAGTAATGCGCTTGCAATTGCTTTAGAAAAAAAATTTTCAAGTAAAATAATACATGAAATTGTCAAAAATAAATGTGAAGTTGTGAAAAGCCTACAAGTTAATGGAGTAACAAATATTAGCGTTCCTGTATTTGATCACACTAATAATGCGATTGCTGCGGTCACTATTCCATTCCTTCAGAGGGTCAACAGAGATACTAATATAGGTTTAAGTTTAGCGGCAACTACAAAGTTACTTAAAGGTCATTCAATTATACTATCCAAAAAACTAGGATATAATTAATAATTTGATCTAAATTAAATTTATATTTAAAAATATTATTTATATATAAATATCTTTCTTTTTTCTCTTTTTTATCTAATATATTGTTATAATATTTAATAATATACGGAGGAAAAATGTTAAGATTACTTCTTTCTTTGACTTTCTTATTCTCACTTTTTGGTTCTATTTCAGTAAAAGCAGAAACTGAACTTTGGGGTGATTACAGTGGTGTAACTCTTAGAGTTAAGCTCATTGGTGGAGGTCAATACGAAAATTTATACAATGAAGTTATCCCCTGGTGGGAAGAAAATACTGGTGGTAAGATTGAGATCGTCACTCAAAAAAATCACTTTGAATTAGATAAAGAAATCAAAAAAGATATTGCCTCTGGCAACCTTGACTTTTGTGTAGCTTCAAACCACACAAGTTTTGCTGCTCAATACGGTAGTATCTATACTGATCTAAATGGTATTATGCCAGCTTCTGTTTTAGCTGACTATACACCATTAATTCTTGAACACTCTACTGTTGATGGAAGACTTGTTCAAATGCCAAGACATAGTGATGTTAGCAGTTTGTATTATCAAAAAAGCTTATATGAAGATGCTGACAACAAAGCTAATTTTAAAGCAAAATATGGTTATGAATTAACTCCTCCTGATACTTGGGATCAAGTTAAAGACCAATCAATATTTTTTTCAAACCCACCTGATTTTTATGGAACGCAGTATGTTGGGAAAGAAGAAGCTATTGCAGGTCGTTTCTACGAATTAGTTGTTGCTAATGGTGGAGCATTGTTTGATGAAGACTATCGTCCAATTTTTAATTCGGATGCAGGTATTGAATCACTAGAATGGTTCATAGATTTATATAATGCAAAAGCAGTTCCTGAAGGAGTATTAAATTACCTATGGGACGATACTGGTCTAGGATTTGCAAGTGGAACAATCGCTATGAACCTTGACTGGGCTGGTTGGGCTGGTTTCTTCAATGATCCAGAAAACTCAAAAGTTGCAGGTGACATTGGTCTAATAAGAGCTCCTATGGGTTCTGGTGGATTAAGAACAGGTTGGTCTGGTTCACATACATTCTCAATGACTGAAACCTGTCCTAACAAAGATGCCGCTGCATCTTTCATGTGGGCTTTAACAAGTAATAAAGCTCAAATGATTGAAGCAAGAGGTGGATTGTCTCCAACAAGACCAGCTATCTGGGATGCAATAATTGCAGAAAAAGAAGCTGAGGGTGATGAATTCATGTTAATGGTTTTTGAAACTTTTAAACAATCATTATCATTAGATGCCTTTACTCCTCCACTAATTCCTGAGTGGATTGAGTTTACTAACGTGCTATATCCAGAACTTCAGGCAGCTATACTAGGTGATAAAACACCAGAGCAAGCATTAGAAACTGCTTCAAAAAAAGCTACTGAAATTATGGAAGATGCAGGTTACTTCTAAATAAAATTATCCTAGCTCTTCTTTTATATTAGAGCTAGGAAACTATCTTCACATGAAAAAATTTCTTAATGGTCCTTGGGTTTTGCTATTACCAACAGTAATAGTTTTAGCTTGTGTAGTTTTTCTTCCTTTACTTATATCTTTGTGGACTAGCTTTACCCCTTTTAAATTAACACGACCTGACACACTTTATAAATTTGTAGGTTTTAGAAACTACGAAAGATTATTTGGCAATTATGATTTTTGGGTAGCCTTTGGAAGAACTGTTTTATTCTTAACCATAGCTCTGAATTTGGAATTAGTATTCGGACTAGGTATAGCTTTATTAATTAATAAAATTACTTACGCACAAAAAACATTAAGAACACTAATGATGTTTCCAATGATGTTTTCTCCAATCTTAGTTGGCTTTCAGTGGAAATATATTTTTAATGATAACATCGGTTTATTAAATAATTTTTTAAGAGAATTCGGAGTTAGTCCAAAGCCTTGGTTGGTTGACGCTTTCTTAGCTAATATGTCAATAATGGCTGCAGAAATTTGGTCAAGCACATCTGTTTTTGCAATTTTACTTCTAGCAGGATTAATGGGCATTCCAAAAGACCCAATAGAAGCGGCAAAAGTTGATGGATGCAATTCATGGCAGGTTTTTAAAAATATCACACTCCCTTTTTTAATGCCCTTTATTTTTATTGCTATGACTATCCGATCTTTAGATGTTGCTCGAGCATATGATATTGTACAAATGATGACAGGAGGTGGCCCAGCTAAAAGAACTGAATTATTATGGACTCTAATTTCAAGAACTGGATATGTAGATGCAAAAATGGGACTTGCTAATGCTATGTCCTACATATCTATATTTCTATCAATAGCTTTCACTTTCTTTTTCTTTTACAAATTAATGGAGGCAAGAAAAATTTTAAGTTATGACTAAAAAACAGATAAATAATATACTAATTTGGATGAGTGCAATTTTATTAATTATACTCATTATGACACCTGGTTTATGGGTTGTGATAACTGCTTTTAGGCCTCAGGTTGACATTATGGCAAAGCCAGCAGTTTGGATACCGAGGAATTTAAGTTTTAACCAATTTGAAACAATGTTATTTGGTGGTTCTGAGGGATCAATGGGAAGAAGTAAAGTTCCTGTTTTGAGCTACCTTCGAAACTCCTTAATTATATCATTAGTTAGCACATCTATTGCTGTTTTCATCGGTACTCTTGGAGGTTATGCATTTGCAAGACATAATTTTAAGGGAAAAAATAGTTACTTCTTTTTAATTATGTTAACAAGAGCAATACCCGGTATATCTTTAAGTTTACCAATATTTATTTTATTTTCTAAAATTGGAATCATTGATACACACTTAGGTATTATAATAGTTTTTGTTGCTTTGAATGTGCCTTTTACAATCTGGCTTACTGATGGGTTTTTTCGTCAAATACCAAGAGCAATGTCAGAAGTTGCTATGACAGATGGATGTACTCGTCTTCAGGCATTTTGGCACATCGAATTACCATTATCTAAATCTGGGATTGCTTCTGCAGGTATATTTGCTTTTTTAATTTCATGGAATGAATTTGCAATAGTATCAAACTTAGCGAGAAGTACAGACTCAAAAACACTTACTGTCGGCTTAATGGATTTTACATCACAGTTTACAATTAACTGGCCAGGCATGTGTGCATTGGCAGTATTTATTATCATACCTGCGCTCATTTTAACATTTATGGTGCAAAAACATTTAGTTTCAGGTTTAACATTTGGAGGCGTAAAAGGATAATGGCAAAAGTAACTCTTGAGAAAGTTTCAAAATTTTATGGTGATGTTGAAGCGGTTAAAAAAATTGATTTAGAAATTAGTGATAATGAGTTTTTAGTACTTGTAGGTCCTTCAGGTTGTGGAAAATCATCCACATTACGAATGATTGCAGGTTTAGAGGAAATTGATGAGGGTAAGATTATTATAGGTGAAAAAATAGTTAACGAACTTGAACCAAGAGAGAGAAATGTATCAATGGTTTTCCAAAACTATGCTCTTTATCCCCATATGACTGTTGAAGAAAATTTAGGATTTTCTCTTAAAATTGCAGGTATGAAAAAAGCAGATATAGATACACGTGTTGCTGAAGCTGCGGGTATTTTAGATATAAAAGAATTTTTACAGAGAAAACCGGCACAACTATCAGGTGGTCAACGACAAAGAGTTGCTATGGGTAGAGCAATTGTAAGAAGACCAGATGTTTTTTTATTTGATGAACCGTTATCAAACTTAGATGCAAAATTACGTAATCAAATGCGTACAGAGATTAAAAGACTTCATCAAAAAGTTGAAACTACTATTGTTTATGTGACACATGATCAAGTTGAGGCAATGACTTTGGCAGATCGTATTGTTATAATGAAAGATGGAATTATAGAGCAAATTGGAACTCCGTTAGATTTATTTGAAACACCTGCAACAAAATTTGTTGCAACATTTATAGGATCCCCTTCAATGAATATGATTTCATCTATTGTAGAAACAGATCAAGGAAAAAAAATTATGAAAACTGAAGATGGAATAAGCGTACCTGTACCTGTTTCAAAAAAAGATGTTGTTAAAGATGGACAAAAAATCTCGTTTGGTTTTAGAGCAGAAGATATTGTCCCACTTAAATTTGGCAATAAACCATCTCAATCTTGGGATTATAAATCTAAGGTAAATTTATCAGAACCACTTGGTACGGAAACACTTATTTTTACTAATTTTGGGAAAATCGAAATAGTAAGTAGAATGTTTACACCTGAGCTTGTTAGAGCAGGAGATGAATTGGATTTTTCTTTAAATTTAGACAGAACATATTTATTTGATGATGAAACTGGCAAGGCAATATGATGGATCAAAAATTTAGTAAATCACATTCTATTTCAGATAGATTAACTAAATGTTTTAGTAGTGTCATTCATGATGTAATGCGTGATGCAGGTTTTAAAAATTTTGTTTTAGATCCATCAATTAAAGCTTTGAAACCAGAACATAAGATAGGTGGCCAAATTTTTACCATTCAAGGAAGTGCAAATACCTCTTATACTCATCATGAAACATTATTAGCTTGGACGGGTATGTTATCAAAAGCACCTTCAGATAAAATATTAATCTGTCAACCTAATGATAATATTGCTGCTTTCATGGGTGAACTTTCTGCTGAATATCTTTTAAAAAAAAATATACGTGGTTATATAGCGGATGGCGGATGCAGAGATGTTGAATTCATAAATAATATAAATTTTCCTGTATGGTCAAAATTCAATACGCCAAAAGATGTAGTTGGTTACTGGAAACCTGATGTACTCGAAGAACAAATTACAATTGGAGATGTAATTATAAATAACAATGATTACGTAATGGCAGATATTGATGGTGTTGTAATAATTCCTGAGAGCAATATTTTAGACATACTAGAAAAATCTGAATTACTTATGAATACTGAATCAAAAGTAAGAAAATCTATTCGTGAAGGAATGGATCCTCAGGAAGCGTATTTAAAGTATAGCGCTTTTTAAACTTTTTTTCTTTCAACCAGCAAAATATGCTCAGAATAGCAAACACACTTATCATTTTGATTCAAAATCTCACAAGCTTCATTTACTTGACCATATTGAGGTCTTTTTGGATCATCTTTTTTTTCTTTAATTGTCACTTTGGTATGAATTGTATCTCCAATGAAAACTGGATTTGGAAAACGTAGTCTTTCAAAACCATAAGTGAAAGCTCTTTTATTAACAATAGATGCGGTAAGAGCTATGCCAATTGAAAATGTGCAACTAAATTGAGCAATGCGTTGACCAAATGGTCCTTTTTTTGCAAACTCTGCATCTGTGTGGTGAGGATAAAAATCTCCTGAGTGCATTGCGTGTGTCACAATGTCTGTTTCAGTAATTGTCCTTCCCATAGTTGTTCGTATATATCCGACCTCGTAATCTTCGAAGAATTGTTCAATTTCTACCATAAACCCTCGTTATTTTTATTGAATTAAAAATTTATAAATAATAAAGTAGCATAATTTTAAATATGAATAAAGATTTTAAATATAAAAATACAGTTGGAACAGAGTCTACGTATCCTAAAGATATGCCTGAAGATCATAGTAATATCCCTGTTTGGAATTCAGAAAATTGGTTTTATGAGGATGTTATTTTAGATCATAAAATAAGATCGCTAAGAAGAACTATATCTGAAGGAGAGGCGATGCAATTTAATGGAATGGTTTTGGATATGCACCCATATGTTGGAGATGAGCATTTTGCAAAAAATGAAGGTTTGTTTAAAAAAAGATTAGTTGCAGGAGCTATGGTTTTTTCTTATGGGTTAGGACTAGTTGCAACTAACTGTGTAAACTCTTTTAGTTACGGTTACGATCGCTTAAGATTTATCAAACCAGTATTTATTGGTGATACAATTTATACCATCAGAAAAAATATGGAAAAAAAACCTAAATATGAAAAAATGGGATTAGTAAGAACAAGCTATGAAGTATTTAAAGGAGAAGGTGAGATTGTTCTCTACTGTGAACATCTCCATTCTGTTCTCTATAAAAAACCTGAAGATTTTAAAAATAAATTTGAAAAGAAATGATCAGATTAAAAGGTATGACCTGGGATCACTCAAGAGGATATGATCCTATGATTGCAACAAGTAAAGTGTTTGCTGAAAGACATAACAATGAAGTTTCTATTGAGTGGGATAAAAGATCACTTCAAGCTTTTGCTGATAGGCCAATAGAACAAATGGTTGAAGAATACGATTTAATGGTAATTGATTACCCTCATGTTGGCGAAGTTTCTGCGAAAGGTCTATTACAGAATTTTGATATTGAAAAATATAATAATGAATTAGAATTATTACAAAAACAATCTGTGGGCCTGTCTCATCAAAGCTATAATATAGATGGTCATCAATGGGCATTAGCATTAGATGCTGCTACTCAGGTTAGTTGCTTCAGGAGTGATTTAATTAAGTCACTTCCAATATCTTGGGAAGAGCTTTTTAAGCTTTCTCAAAACAAAAGAGTTATTTGGCCATTAAAACCAGTACATGCAATAAGTAGTTTTTATAGCATCTACAATAATATAACTGAGGAATTTGAACCTAATGATAAAAACTTTATTCAAAGGGACTCAGGGATCAAAGTTTTACAAATGATGAAACAGATATCACAGTATTTACCTAGTGAGTGTTTTGATATGGACCCAATTAAGACTGCTGAAATTTTATCTGAGCATAATGATTTTTATTACTCTCCATACACATATGGTTTTTCAAATTATTCTAGGACTGGTTATAGAAAAAATTTATTAACATATGAAAATGTTATTGATCTAACAGGTAAAGGACCATATGGAACTCATTTGGGTGGTACTGGTATTGCAATATCGAATAAAAGTAAGAATAAAGATTTAGCTTTAGAATATAGTTATTGGATAGCAGGGTCAGAATGTCAGCAAACTATTTTTTATACTAATGGGGGGCAACCCGGTAACTCTGATGCATGGGAAAACACTACTATAAATTCAGAAACTAATAATTTTTTTAAGAACACTAGAATAACGCTTGACCAAGCCTGGGTAAGACCAAGACATAATGGCTATATGAAATTTCAAGATGAAAGTGGAAATATTATAAATGAATATTTACAATCAAATGTAAATGAAATTAATGTCATCAATAAACTAAAATTAATGTACGCAGAAAGCTTTGAGGAATAATATGTCAAGACCGCTTGAAGGATTAACAGTTCTTGAATTTAGTCAATTTTTATCGGGACCATATGCTGGTCTTCGACTTTCTGATTTAGGAGCTAGAGTAATTAAAATAGAAAGACCTGAGGTAGGTGATCTATGCAGAACATTATACATAAGTGATACTGACCTAGAAGGTGATAGCACGCTTTTTCATGCAATTAATCGCAATAAAGAAAGCTTTTCTGCGAATTTAAAAGATACCAATGATCTTGAGTTAGTAAAAAAATTAATTGCCAAGGCTGATATAATTACTCAAAATTTTAGACCGGGTGTCATTGAAAAAATTGGTCTTGATTATGAAAGTGTAAAACAAATTAATCCCCAAATAGTGTATGGTTCAATATCTGGTTATGGTTCGAATGGTCCATGGAAAGATTTGCCTGGTCAAGATTTATTAGCACAATCAAGAACTGGCCTCGTATGGTTAAATGGTAATGGAGGTGAAGCCCCAACCCCAATGGGTCTTGCGGTCGCTGATATGCTAGCAGGCCATTCATTAGTAGAAGGTATTTTAGCTGGTGTAATAAAAAGGTTTCGAACAAATGAAGGTTGTCATATTGAAACAAGCTTAGTGGAAGCATTGTTAGATTTTCAATTTGAAGTGTTAACAACTTATTTTAATGATGGAAATAGAAAGCCCGTAAGAAGTAAATACAATAATGCGCATGCATATTTATCTGCACCGTATGGTATTTATAAAACAAAAGATAGTTATGTTGCGATTGCCATGACGCCCCTTCCTAAACTTGGTGAATTACTAGACTTAGAGTTTTTAAAAAATTTACATGATCAAAAAATATGGTTTACACAAAGAGATGAAATTAAGAAACAGATTGGTGATTGGGTAGTAAATCAATCAACTCAAGAAATTTTAAATATTCTTGAGCCTGCAGATATCTGGTGTGCAGAAGTTTTAGATTGGGAAAATATGCTAAAGCATGAAGGGTTTAAAATCTTAGATATGACACAAAGAATTAAAAGCCTGGATGGTTTAGATATAAAAACCTTACGGTGCCCTATAAGAGTTGATGGAGAGATTTTTAAATCAGACTTAGCGGCACCAAAAGTAGGTCAAGACAATGAAAAAATTATAAAAGAAATGGAGCTCTAATGAAAATAACAGATATTGAAATTCGCGCATGTCGACACAAAGATCCTGTCATGAAAGACTCAGAAATGCGTGATGGAAAAAAATCAGAATTAGAGTTTTTAGTTATTACTTTTCATACGGATGAAGGTTTAAGTACATCGACTTTTGGTTTTGCTGGAAGAGGGGCTGCGATGGCTGGCGAAATCGCTCATAGTATTTTTAAACCATTTTTTATTGGACGAGATCCATTGTACCGAGAAAAACATTGGCATGAATATCGTATGGCAGATCGTTGGTGGAATCATGCTCCGATATACAGCTATGGCCCCTTTGATATAAATTGCTGGGTTCTCTCTGCCTTACAAGCTAATCAACCACTTTATAAATACTTAGGAGCTTATCGAGATCAAGTACCAATTTATGGAAGTTCTCTTGTTTACAAAACTCCTGATGATTATGCAAAGGAAGCAAAGGAATATAAGGATAAAGGATTTAATGCCTATAAAATTCATCCCCCAGGGAATTATGAATTGGATTTAGAAATTCATAAAGCTGCAAGAAAAGCAGTCGGCGATGATTTTAAGTTAATGAGTGACCCCGTTGCACCTTATACATTTGAGCAAGCTTTACGATTAGGAAGAGAGCTGGAAAAATTAAATTACTATTGGTACGAGGAACCATTATTTGATGAAAACTTTCATAATTTAAGGGAGCTAACTCGAATATTAGATATACCTATTATAGGTACAGAAGTTATTGCAAAGCATCCTTATAGTGTTGCTGAGTGTATTTCTACAAGAGTTGTGGATATGGTTCGAGCAGATGTTTCGTGGAGTGGGGGTATAACAGCAACAATGAAGACAGCACATTTAGCAGAGAGTTTTGGTGTTCAATGTGAAATCCACACAGCTATTTATCATCCTTTAGAATTAGTGAATTTACATTGTTGTGCTGCTATAAAAAATTCAGAATTTTTTGAAGTGTTAGTTCCTTATGAGTATTTTAATTTTGGTTTAAAAGAGTCTATAAAAGTTAACGATGGTCTTGCTCACTTACCGACAAAACCAGGATTAGGAATTGATTTTGATTGGGACTTTATTGATAATTCAACATTTAAGGAATATTAGAATATGACCAAAATAACTAAATTTACAGTTGATGATGTTCGTTTTCCGACATCAAAAGATCTAACCGGTTCAGATGCTATTCATACCGACCCTGATTATTCAGCAACATATGTAACAGTTTTTACATCAGACAATAATTTAAAAGGGTTTGGAATCGCTTTTACAATTGGTAAAGGAAATGACATTGTGGCAGACTGTATTAAGCATTTCTTCCCTTTGTTTATTGGTAAAACCCTTGATGAACTAGAAAAAGAGATTGGTAAACTTTGGTTTCAATGTGTTGATCACAGTCAACTTCGTTGGTTAGGTCCTGAAAAAGGAGTTGTTCATATGGCTGTGGCTGCAATATTTAATTCTTTGTGGGATCTTATTGCAAAGAAAAATCAAAAACCTCTATGGCAATTTGTTGTTGATAGCAAACCTGATACCATCATGGAATGGCTTACTTTTAAGTATATTGAAGACGCATTATCAAGAGATGAAGCTTATAAAATTTTACAAGATAGTCAAAAAACTAAAGAAGACAGAATTCAAAAAGTTCTTAATGAAGGTTATCCATCTTATACAACTGCTGCTGGTTGGCTTGGCTACTCAGATGAAAAAATCATTGAGTTATGTAATCAGTATATGTCTCAGGGATGGAGGCACTTTAAAATTAAAGTAGGGTTGGATTTAGAGGCTGATGTAAAAAGATTAGAGTTGATTAGAAATACTATAGGTCCGGATTGCTCTATTATGGTTGATGCAAATCAACAATGGAGTGTTAAGCAATCAATAGAGCATATAAATGCATATAAAAAATTTAACTTATTGTTTGTTGAGGAACCAACAAGCCCGGATGATGTGATGGGTTTTGCAAAAATTAAAAAAGAGGTTGGGTCTGTAAGGCTTGCGACTGGTGAGGCATGTGGTGGACGTATTATGTTTAAACAGTTCTTAGAGTCTGGAGCAATGAATGTATGTCAAATTGATAGTTGCCGGTTGGGAAGCATTAATGAAATATTGACAGTTTTGCTTATGGCCCATAAATTTAATGTTCCTGTATTTCCACATGCAGGAGGTGTTGGTTTATGTGAATATGTTCAACACTTATGCATGATAGATTACATTTTAATTAATGGTGAAAAAGATAATAAAGTTGTTGAATATCAAGACAGTCTTCATGAGCATTTTATATATCCATGTAAAATAAATAATGGAAATTATATGCCTCCTCAAGATTTAGGATATTCTATTGAAATGAAAGAAAATTCTGTTACTGAGTTTTCATATCCACATGGAGAATACTGGAGAAATAATTAAATGCGATTAAAAAATAAAAAAATTATTGTAACAGCTGCAGCTCAAGGTATTGGAAGAGCAACAGCTTTAACTTTTGCAAATGAAGGAGCCGAAGTAATAGCTTTGGATATAAATAAAGAAAAACTTGATGAAATCTCTAAGGAAAATCCTAATATAAAAACTGAAGTAGTTGATGCTACTAGTAAATCAGAGGTGGAGAGTTTTTGTTCAACGATTGATAGTATAGATGTTTTGTTTCATGCAGTGGGATTTGTTCACCATGGCAATATTATGGATTGTGACTCAGATGAATTTTATAGATCGGTAAATGTTAATATTTACTCAGCATATCTAATGTCTCAAAATCTATTACCTAAAATGTTAAAAAATAATAAAGGCAATATTATTATTGTTTCTTCTGCAGCCTCAAATGTCAAGGGTGTTCCAAATAGATTTATATATGGAACAACAAAAGCTGCGTTGAATGGTTTTGTGAAAGCATTAGCAGCAGATTATGTTAGTCAAGGCATACGCTGTAATGCTATTTTACCTGGGACTGTCGAAACTCCTTCGTGGCAAGGAAGAGTTAATATGGCTGATGATCCAATTAAAGCTAGAGAAGATTTTATAGCAAGGCAAGCTATGGGTCGACTTGCTCAACCAAAAGAAATAGCTTCCCTTGCACTTTATTTAGCAAGTGATGAGTCAGACTTTGTTACAGGTACTTTAAATTTAATTGATGGAGGGTGGACTTTATAATGAAAACTTTAAGATATAGAATTGGTAGAGAAGTTAAACCAGGAATTTTAGATGCTGATAAAAATATACGTGATGCTTCTAGTTTAGTAACAGATTGGGATGCAGAAAATATTACAGTTGAAAAATTAAATGAACTAAAAAGTACAGATATTTCCTCATTAGAAATTGTTCAAAATCATGATGGAATTGCTCCATGTGTTTGTAAAAAAAGTGTTGGGAAAATTATTTGTATAGGCTTAAATTATTCAGATCACGCAGAAGAGACAGGAATGGAAGTTCCTCCTGAACCAATCATTTTTTTTAAAGCCACAAGTGCAATTGTAGGACCTAATGATGATATTCATATCCCAAAAAATTCTCAAAAGTCTGATTGGGAAGTTGAACTAGGAGTTGTCATTGGAAAAGAAGCTAAATATATTTCTGAAGATCAAGCACAAGATCATATAGCTGGTTACTGCGTAGTAAACGATTTAAGTGAAAGAGCTTTTCAATTAGAACATTCAGGTCAATGGGTGAAAGGAAAATCTTGTGATACCTTTGGACCTATTGGGCCATATTTAGTTACAAAAGATGAGGTTGCTGATCCACAAAACTTATCAAT
>JADHQX010000011.1 GCA_016777745.1 Candidatus Pelagibacterales bacterium | reverse complement strand
AATGCACCAAATTCCATAATCTTGACAACTTTACCTTCAAAAATGTCTCCAACTTCTGGTTCTTGGATTATTCCATTAATCATGTCAATTGCAGCCTGAATCATTTCTTTGCTAGTTCCAGAAATTTTTACAGTTCCATTATCACTAATATCTACCTTAGCACCTGACTCAGCTATAATTTCTTTAATAACTGCTCCACCTTTGCCAATTACTGCTCCAATATTATCTCTTTGAATTTTAATCATTTCACTTCTTGGAGTATAAGGTCCAAGCTCAGTTCTTGGAGCATCAATCGTTTTATTCATTTCAGATAATATGTGCATTCTTCCAGCATTAGCCTGGTTTAATGCCTGTTCCATAATTTCTGTAGTTATACCAGTTATTTTGATATCCATTTGTAAAGAGGTGATACCATCTTTTGTACCAGCAACTTTAAAGTCCATATCACCAAGATGATCTTCATCACCCAAAATATCTGATAATACTGCAAAGTCGTCTCCTTCTTTAATCAGTCCCATTGCAATTCCAGAAACAGCATTCTTAATTGGAACACCTGCATCCATCAAAGCTAAAGATGAACCGCATACAGTTGCCATAGATGATGATCCATTAGACTCTGTAATTTCAGAAACCAATCTAATTGTATAGTCAAATTCTTCTGAATCTGGCAACACAGCCTTCATAGCTCTCCAAGCAAGTTTACCATGACCTACTTCTCTTCTACTAGTAAATCCACTTCTTCCAACTTCACCAACTGAATATGGTGGAAAATTATAATGAAGCATAAACTTCTCTTTATATGATCCTTGTAAAGCCTCTATGCGTTGCTCGTCTTCTCCAAAACCAAGAGTTGCTACAACTATGGCTTGTGTTTCGCCTCTAGTAAATAATGCAGAACCGTGAGTTCTTGGTAACCAAGATACTTCATTACTTATATTTCTAATTTCATCAAGTTTTCTTCCATCAATTCTTGATTTATTATTAATTATTTGACCACGGACAATACTCTTTTCAATTTTTTTAAAATAAGACATTAATTCATTTGAATTAATTTCTTCATTGTCTGCGTGCGATTTTAATAATTTTTCTTTAGAAACAGATAGTGCTGCATGTCTTTCCATCTTATCAGTTAAAGCATAAGCTTTTGCTATGTCATCTGAGCATTCTTTTTTTACGATTTCTTTTAACTCAGTATTTTCGACATATTCAAATTGCCATGGTTCTTTTGCACACTCTTCTGCAAGATCAATAATCATATCAATTACTGGCTGCATTTCTTTATGGCCAAAAGTTACAGCACCTAACATTATTTCTTCTGATAGTTGATTAGCTTCAGATTCAACCATTAAAACAGCTGAATTTGTTCCAGCTACTACTAAATCTAAATCAGATTCTTCGTTCATTTTTGGGTTTAAGGTATATTCACCATTTTGATAACCAACTCTACAACCTGAAATTGGTCCCTTAAAAGGTATACCTGATATAGTAAGGGCACTAGAAGCCGCTACCATAGCAACAATATCAGCATTGGTTTCTGTATCATGTGACAAAACTGTAAGTATAACTTGAGTTTCATTTCTAAAACCTTCAGGGAATAATGGTCTAATAGGTCTATCAATTAATCTACATATTAATGTTTCTGCTTCTGTAGGACGCGCTTCTCTTTTAAAAAACCCTCCTGGAATTTTTCCAGCAGCGTAATATTTTTCAGTATAATTAACTGTTAAAGGAAAAAAGTCCAAGTCAGGCTTTGGCGTCTTTGCTGCTGTAACATTACACATTACCACAGTGTCTCCATATCTTACGATAGTTGATGCAGTCGCTTGTTTAGCAACTTTTCCAGTTTCAATTATTAATTTATCTTTTCCCCATTGGATCTCTCTTGAGATTGACTCACTCATTATTTTTTCCTTTTTCAATTAAATTTATTATTTATATTATTTTCTTAAACCAAGCTTATCGATTAATGTTTCGTATGAAGCGGTGTTAGTTTTCTTAAGATATGCAAGCAACGTTTTTCTTTGATTAATAAGTCTCATTAATCCAGTTCTTGAATGGTTATCTTTTTTATGTGTTTGAAAGTGCCCAGTTAAATTGGATATTCTTTCGGTTAATATTGCTACTTGAACTTCAGGAGATCCTGTATCAGCATCGCCTCTTGCGAAATTATTTATAATTTCTGTTTTTTTTTCCTTATTAATCGACATCTCTATTCCTTTTTTTGTTATATATTAAACATCCTAATTGGCACTAATGTGCCACTTTCAATCTTACCAAGCCCAAGTACTTTTTTTTCTTTGTAAACTAGTAGTGTGTTTACATCGCTAAATTTATCAAAAAGACTTATTACTTGACCATTTCTAAACTTAATAGCATTTTCCTTTTTGAGATATACCGCCGGGATGTCGTCCAGTACACTTTCAATTGGCAATACCATTTTGAAATGATTGCCAATATGTACTAATTCCAAGAATTTATCTAGTGAAATAATACCTTTTTCATCAATTTTTGAAATTTTAGTTCTTCTTAAAAATGAGATATAGCCTAATGAATTTAATCTTAATGCAATATCTCTCCCTAAAGATCTTATATACGTCCCAGATGAACATTTCACTCTTAGTTTATGTGTATAATTGTTAAGTTGTTTAATATGATTGATTTCATAGATAGTTACTTTTCTAGATTTAGTTTTAAAATTTATGTCTTTACGAGCTAGTTTGTAAGACCTTTGACCATTAATTTTGATAGATGAATGTTTGGGAGGATGTTGATCAATTATACCTGTAAACTTATCTAATATATTTTTTATATCATTTTCATTTGGAATTTTATTAGTCCGTTCTAAAGTTTCACCTTCTAGGTCTTCTGTTGTTTTAGATTCGCCAAACGTAATATTAAATTCGTACTCTTTTATACTGCTAATATAGTCAATAGATTTTGTAGCTTCGCCAATAGCTATACCTAATGCACCTGTTGCAAAAGGATCAAGTGTTCCAGCGTGACCAATTTTTTTAATATTTAATGTTCTTCTAATTTTTCTAATTACTGAAAATGAAGATATACCAATTGGCTTATCAATGAAAAGCCATCCATCCATCTTATTTTCTGTCATTTATTTTTTTAGATCTTCTTGCACTTTTTCACTATTTAGTAGTTCGGCAATTTTTTCATAATTTTTTGAAGTTTTATCAAATCTAAAAATTAATTTTGGCAAGAATTTCATACTTACAAGCTTGTTCATTTCTTTTGCGATATAATGGCTAGAGTCTTTTAATTTTTGAAGTACTTCTTTTTCTTCTAGTTTTTCATGAGTGCTTATATATACATAGGCATGCCTAATATCATCACTCATTTTAACTTCTATAACTGTAAGTGGAAAATTAAGACTTGATTCAATCGGTAGTTCATTCCTTAACAGTATTTCACTAATGGATTTTTTAATATTTTCAGTAACTTTAAAGTGGCGATTAGATTGATTGTACTTTTTTTTTATTATCACAATGATTGAGATACTTCTTCAACATTAAATACTTCGATAATATCACCCTCTTTATATTCATTAAATTCTTTTAAGCCGATGCCACACTCAGTACCAACATTAACATCCTTTGCTTCATTTTTTTCTCTCATTAATGTAACAATTTTGCCTTCATAAATTGAACTAGTATCTCTTAATATTCTAGCATTTGCCCCTTTTTCTATAACACCGTCAGTTACCATACATCCTGCAACAGAGCCTACTTTAGACACTTTGAATACTTTAAGTATTTCTGCCTTACCTAAGTAATTTTCTTTAATCTCTGGTTTTAGCTGTCCGGTGGCATAGTCAGACACATAAGTTATAAGCTCATAAATTATTGAAAAATCTGCAATATTCGTTTTATTCACTTTTGCTTTAAGTTTTGCTTCCTTTGTAGCCGAGGTATTAAATGAAACCAATAATGCATTTGAGGCTGCAGCCAAAGCAACATCACTTTCATTAATAAGTCCAACACCAGAATGAATTACATTAATATTTACTTTATCGCTCGCAATTTTATTAATTTGATTAACAATTGCTTCAGTAGAGCCACGCGTATCTGACTTAAGCACTATTTCAACAAGTTCTTTGCTTTGATTTACAAAATTAAATGCTGTTTCATTATCAAAAGTTTTAACACCTTTTGGTTGAGTTTTTGCTTTATAAATTTCTTTTCTAATATTTATTAACTCTAGAGCTTTTTTTTCACTATCAACAATTACAAAGCTGTCTCCTGCCAAAGGTGCATTACCTAGTCCTAACATTTGAATCGGTGATGATGGCAATGCTTCTTTTAAATTTTTTCCTTGATCATCAAGTATAGCTCTTACTCTTCCATATTCAGAGCCAGCAACGGCAATATCTCCAACTTTTAAACAACCATTTGTGATTATAATATTGGAGATTACTCCTCTACCTTTGTCTACATTTGCTTCAATTACACTTCCCTCTGCATATGTTTGATTATTAGCTTTCAAATCTGCTAATTCACTTTGCAAAACAATTGACTCAAGAAGTTTATCAAAATTCATGCCTGTTTCAGCAGAGATTTCTACACACTGGACATCGCCTGATAATTCTTCAACTATAATTTCTTCTGATAATAATTGTTCTTTAATTTTTTTTGGATCAGCTTCTGGTTTATCACATTTATTTATAGCAACAATGATTGGAACATTTGCTGACTTTGCATGAGAAATTGCCTCTTGGGTTTGTGGCATTACTCCATCATCAGCAGCAACTATTAGTATTATAATATCTGTAACATTTGCTCCTCTAGCTCGCATTTCTGTAAATGCGGCATGTCCAGGTGTATCAATGAAAGTAATTTTCTTTTCATTATGTATAATTTGATAAGCTCCAATATGCTGGGTAATACCACCACTTTCTCCAGAAACAATATTTGAATTTCTTAGTTTATCTAGTAAAGAAGTTTTTCCATGATCAACGTGACCCATAATAGTTACAATTGGAGGTCTTGTAGAATCTTTAGTAGCATCATCATTATGTGAAATAAGATCTTTTTCTAATTCCTCAACATTTTCTCTTTTAAATTTATGCCCAAACTCAGTTACAATTAACTCAGCTGTATCAGCATCTAAAGTTTCATTAATAGTTGCCATCATACCCATTTTCATTAATGACTTAATTACATCTCCAGATTTTTCAGCCATCTTAATGGCTAAATCTTTTACGGTTACGTGCTCAGGTATATTAACTTCTCTAATAATCTTTTGTTGAGGATCATTATTGAATACATTTTTTTTTGATTTCTGTTTAGATCTTTTATACGCAGCTAAACTCCTAGTTCGCTCATCCATTCCAGAAAGAGCTGTAACAATTGTAACCTTTCTTTCTCTAAGATTTTTTCTTCCAAAACCAGTACTAGGTTTTTTCTTATCTTTTTGATCATCAATTGATTCAGTTTCAATTAAAGTTGGCTTAGAAGTTGCTTCGTTAATTTTACTCTGTTTATCTACTTCTTCTTTTGCAATAATTTCAGGCTCATTTTTTATCTCTTCAGACTGTTCGTTAACAATGCCACCAATTTCTTTTAAAACGTCTTTTTTATCAGCTGCATTTTTAGCTTCTAGTAATTTTTTTTGCTCTTCTTTAGAAAGTCTTTTTAAGATTTTACCAGATTTTTTTATTTCTGATACTTCAATATTTTTTTTAGGTTCATCTATTTCTTTTGTTTCTAAATTTTGTACAGGTTTTTTTTCTTGAATATCATTTTCCGGTGTAGAAAGAATATTCTTTCTAGCACGTTTACGTTCAACAATTACAGTTGAACCAGATTCAAAACTTCTAGTTGGATTAGATTTAATTGAAGAACCAAGTTTAAGGCTTAAGGTTTTTTTCTTGGTGGTGTTTTTTTTATCTTCTACCATTTTTAATTTTTATATAGCTATTAATTAAGCCATATTTTCCTTGCTTCTAATATTAATTGATCAGCCTCATCTCTTGTTAAGCCAAAACCATCAAGCATTCCACTTACTCTACTATTTTTGTCATGCTTATCTTCATAATATCCAATAAGATCGTCTGTTGTTAACCCTGCGAAATCATCAAGTGTAATTATTTCATTTCTAGCTATAGCAACTAACATTGATGAGTTTAACTGCCAAAATTCAATAAATTTATCTTCAACTTTTAAATCACTCAAAATTTTATTATTTTCTTCCTCAGTTTTTTCAAGGTATTGTGTTGATCTATTAACTAATTCATCAACAATTTCTTCATCAAAACCTTCTATACTTGAAAATTCAGTTTTATCTGTTCCAGCGATTTCTTCAATGGAAGTAAAGCCTTCACTTACTAATAATTGTGCCAAAGTTTCATCTACATCAATAGCGTCAACAATCATGTTAGTTTTTTCAGAAAAATCTGCTTGTCTTTTCGTCGATTCTTCAGCTTCAGTTAAAATATCAATTTCAAAACCAGTCAGTTCAGAAGCAAGTTTAACATTTTGTCCTCTTCTACCAATTGCTAAGCTTAGGTGAGACTCATCAACTACAACTTCAATTTTATTTTGTTCCTCATCTAAAACTACTTTTAAAACCTCTGCAGGCGCTAATGAAGCAATTGCTAGATTTGGCAAATTTTCAGACCAATTAATAATATCTATTTTTTCACCTTGTAATTCATTCACAACAGCTTGAACTCTGCTTCCACGCATTCCTACACATGCACCTACAGGATCTATAGAGCCATCATTTGTGGAAACTGCTATTTTAGCTCTACTACCAGGATCTCTGGCAACTTTTTTTATTTCTATAATGCCATCATAAATCTCTGGAACTTCTTGAGTAAACAACATCGACATAAATTGTGGATGTGCTCGTGATAAGAAAATTTGTGGTCCTTTAGTTTCAGATTTTACTTCATATATGTATGCCTTAACTCTATCGCCATTTCTTAAACTTTCTCTTGGAATGCCCTGATCTCTTTTTATTATTCCTTCAGCCTTTCCTAGGTCTAAAATAATGTTTCCAAATTCAGTTCTTTTAACTATTCCATTTACTATTTGACCAATCTTATCTTTAAATTCATCATATTGTCGCGCACGTTCTGCTTCTCTAACTTTAGAAGTTATAACTTGCTTAGCAGCCTGAGCTGCAACTCTTCCAAAATCTAAAGGAGGAAGTGGGTCTAATAATTCATCGCCTATCTCAGCTACTGAATTGATTGCTTGAGCGTCTTTAAGTGAAATCTCCGAGAATTTATTTTGAACATCATCAACAACTAACATTTTTCTAGATAGTGAAATTTGACCAGTTTCAGTGTCTATTTCTGCAAAAACATCATTTTCTTCGCCATAACTATTTTTTGCCGCTTTTACCATTGCTTCTTCCAATGCAGAAATAACAATTTCTGTATCAATCATTTTTTCCTGCGCAACAGCTTCTGCAATTCTTAATATTTCAATTTTATTAGCACTTACCATTATTATATTTACCTTGTACGTTATCTAAAAAAAAAGTGGGCTAAACCCACTTTTGAACTTTACTAAAATGTATAGTGACTTATACACAGTCGTATTTTATAAATCAAGAGTATAAAAATACTATATATTTCAATGGTTTATATTTTACTTAGTTCAACTAAGTGAATTTTTCGCCCCTTATATATCCCTTTTTTTTGATATTTAGATATATCGTAAAGTGTATCACCTGAGTTTAATTGATTTTCTTGAATTTTTTCAAACTCTATTTCCTTACTTTTTAAAATTTCTGATATGTAATTAAAATATGAAGATGAGTCTGTGGTTATCATTACGTTTCCACCTTTTTTTATTTTTTTGTAAAGTAATGAAATAAACTCTTTATTTATAAGTCTCCTTTTGAAGTGCCTTTTCTTTTCCCATGGATCAGGATTAATAATAAAGATTTGATCGATAGAGGAATTTTCTAAACTATTTAGCAAATACAAACAGTTTAAACCGCACAACTTAATATTTTCTAAATTTAAATCTATAATCTTTTTTAATACCTTGCCCAGTCCATTAACAAAAACTTCACATCCTATATAATGAATATTTTTATTACCTTGTACCTGTGAAAGCAGATGATCACCATCTCCAAAGCCTATTTCAATTATATGTTTTTTAAAATCTTGATTTAAACTATATTTTTTATCAGCTTTCTTATCTGAGATTATTTTGAGTACATCTTCATCAATAGAAAATTTTTTATAACTGTTTTCAAATATTTTATTTAGTGAAGGTGATAATCTTTTAGCAATTCTTCTGCCATAGTATCTATAGTAAGCTGGAAACGATTCTTTTAGTTCAAATAACAAAATTAAATATTTTTTAGTTCATCAACTATATCTAATTTTTCCCAGGAAAATCCACCATCTGAATCTGGTTCTCTTCCAAAGTGGCCATAAGCAGCTGATCTTTTATATATTGGCTGATTTAATTTTAAATGATCCCTAATGCCGCGTGGTGTTAAGTCAACAATCTCTCTGACAGACTTAATAAGCTTAGCTTCATCTATATTAGATGTTCCGTAAGTATTAGCATAAATTGAAATTGGCTCAGCTACGCCAATTGCATAAGCAATTTGTAATAAACATTTATCAGCGATACCTGAAGCAACAATATTTTTTGCTAGATATCTAGTTATATAGGCTGCTGATCTATCTACTTTAGTTGGATCTTTTCCTGAAAAAGCTCCTCCACCATGTGGTGCAGCTCCACCATAAGTATCAACAATAATTTTTCTACCTGTTAAACCTGTATCACCATCTGGCCCACCTATCACAAATTTTCCAGTTGGATTAATATGGTACTCAGTGTCATTTGAAAGCCACTCGCTTGGCATAGCATTAGTTATAAAAGGCATAACAATTGCTTTTATATCTTCAGAAGATAAACCTTCATCATGCTGAGTTGAAACTACAACTGATGTACATGCAGTAGGCTGCCCATCAACATACTTTAAAGTAACTTGGCTTTTAGAATCAGGTTGAATTCCACTAATTGATTTTTCTTTTCTTGCTTTTGCAAGGTCTTGTAAGATCAAATGAGAATAATAAATTGGTGCAGGCATTAAACTAGGTGTTTCTTTGCATGCATAACCAAACATTATTCCCTGATCACCAGCTCCTTGATCTTTACTATCAGAGGAATCTACTCCTTGAGCTATGTCAGCTGATTGACTATGAACATAAGACTCAAAAGATAAATCTTTCCAATGAAATCCACTTTGTTCATATCCAATCTCTTTAACAGCATTTCTTGCCAACTCTTCGTACTTACAATTATAGTTTTCTGGCCCACGAACTTCTCCGGCTACTACTATTTTATTTGTTGTTACTAAAGTTTCAACAGCAACTCTTGCATTTTCAGGATTTGGTTGACTCATGAAATCATCAACGATTGAATCGGATACTATATCTGAAACTTTATCTGGATGACCTTCTGAGACTGATTCACTGGTAAATAAAAATTCTTTGCTCATGTTATCTATACTTTGCTCTTATTAAATAATATTTGTGTAAAATATCCAAATATCCAAAATAACGCTATTAAAAAATAAATAATATTATACCTGTATATTGAATAGAAGGTATTTACTCCCCTTGGTATCTTAACATCTACATAGGAATTGCTTTCTAGCTCTACTTGATTAACTATTGAACCTAGTGGATTTATAAGGCCAGAAAAACCCATATTACTTGATCTAATTAATGGAAGTCCCTCCTCTATAGCTCTAAATTTTACATGAGTAAAATGCTGCTTGGGTCCAGTTTTTTTACCAAACCAGGAATCGTTAGTTATATTAACTAATAATTCTGCCCCAATTTTTCTGTTAAGTTTAACAAAATTAGGAAAGATACCTTCATAGCAAATTAAGGGTACAATATTAGATGGGAAGTTATTAATTTCACCTTTTGATAAAGAGGTAGTATTAAAATATTTAGATAGTGGAGTTTGATTAATAAAATTAGAAAATGGAATATATTCACCAAATGGAACTAAATGTTTTTTGTCGTATGTAGATCCATTATAATCAATAGAATTATAGTATTTAGTTCCGTCATTTCTTAAATAACCTTGTAGCAAGTTTTTTCCCTTCAGTAGCTTTAATCCAGCCATTGTTTCTGGAATTATAGTTAAGCTATTTTCTGACAACATCTCATTGATTATAGCTCTTGTACTTTCAGACCGTTTTTTATCTTGATTAATGTAGGTCCCAACTATTCTTACATCAAAATTATCAAGATAGGTTTCTTTATAGTTTTCAATTCTTTTAGCTCCATATAAATTTACTAAAAATAAAATCAAAATTCCTAATACAGCTATAATGATGTTTGATTGCTTTTTTTTTATAGAAAAAATTGCACATGAACAAAATACTGACATTGCACCAAGACCGTAGGGACCAATTAACGACAAAACTTGAATAAAATTTGTAGACCAGGACCAGCTATAGCAGATTAAGTTCCATGGAAGTCCTGTGAATAAATAACTTCTTAAAAGTTCAAATATAATCCAAAAAGCTGTGAAATAAAAAATTTTTGCGTTGCTATTGTTCCAAAAAAAACAGTTGAACAACTGCATCACTCCATAAAAAAAACCAAGAACTAGTGGCAATAAGATAATAGAAAAAGGTAATAAAAATTTAGTGTTACCACCATAAACAATTAAAGCATTTGAAATCCAGTAAGTACTAGAAATAAAAAAACCAAAACCAAAAGTCAGTCCAATTAGGAAAAAGCCTTGATAAGAATAATTATATTTGATGAAAAACTGTTCATTTAACTTAAAAAGTAATCCAACAACTAATAAGGAGATAAAAGGAATGTTATAAGGATCAAATCCTAAAGATAAAATTACCCCTAATAAAAAAGAGCTAAAATAGAAATATTTTTTTGATTGGAGTTTAAATAATTGCAATAGCATTTATTTTGGTAGTGATATTTTTATCGTTTTAATTCTTCTTGGATCAGCATCAAGTATTGTAAAAACTATTCCTGAATCATGTTTAATAATTTCTCCTCGCTGAGGAACTCTACCTGCAACAGTAGCAACTAACCCACCAATAGTATCAGTGTCATCATCTTCATTGATGAGCTGTATTTGTGATATTTTTTCTAGCTCTGCAATAGATAAACGCGCATTAGCTTCAAATGTGTTTGGACTAAGTTTAATAAACATTGATATATCTTTATCATCATGTTCATCTTCTATCTCACCAGTGATTTCTTCAATAACATCCTCAATTGTTATAAGTCCATCCACACCACCATACTCATCTATTACAACACCCATATGAAGTCTGGTTAATTGCATTTTTATTAGTAGGTCTAAAGCTGGCATTGATGGAGGAATATGTAAAATATCTTTTTTTATACTATCTATAAAATTACCCTTAATATCATTTTCAGTTTGATATTTTACTAAGTCTTTTATATGTAACATTCCTGTTATATTATCTAATTGTTCATTATAAATTGGTATTCTTGAGTGGGCACCTTCAACAAATATTTTAATTGCCTCATCAAAAGAAATACTCTCTTCAAGTGCAATAATTTCAGCTCTTGGAATCATTATATCTCTTGCTAAAATTTCATCTATCTTAAGAATATTCATAAGCATAACTCTTTCTTGCTTAGAGATTCCATCAGTATTATTAGATTTATTATCTAATACGGTTTCTAAATCTTCCTTAAGATTAGTTTTATCTAAAGAACTTTTATAAATAAATTTGCTAAGAAAATTTTTTATCATTTAATTTTGTTTATTATTTTTTCTTCAAGTTGATTCATGACCACATAATCATTATCTAAAACATGATCATATCCTAAAAGATGCAATATTCCATGAATAGATATTTTTGATAGATATTTATATGTATCTATTTTTTGGTCAAGTGACTCACTTAATATTTTATCAATTGATATAACAATATCTCCTAATATATTTTCATGTTGAAGTGAATTACCATCCATCATTGGGAATGATAATACATTAGTAGCACTATCTTTAGATCTATAATTTGCATTTAATTCTTTAATATAATCATTGTTTACCATTAAGAAACTAATCTCATAATCCTTATTTTTAAATTGTATTAGTTCATCAAATACATGATTTGAAGCTTTTTTAATTACTTTTTTAAAATTTGGTAATGTTTCATTCCATTTATTATCTAAAACTGAAAAATCTAAATTAACCATCATAGGAACTTATAAGATCCGATTTTAGTTTATTGTGATTTTCATAAGCATCAATTATTTTTGAAACAATCTCATCTCTTACAATATCTTTTTTAGAAAAATTAGTTATTCCAACTTCTGACAACTGTTCCAATGCTTGCATTGAGTCAATCAATCCAGATCCAATATGCTTTGGCAAGTCTACTTGTGAAGGATCTCCATTGACTACCATTCTTGAATTCTTACCACACCTTGTTAAAAACATTTTTATCTGTGTACTTGTTGCATTTTGTGCCTCATCTAAAATTACAAATGCATTATTTAAAGTTCTTCCCCGCATAAAAGCTAAAGGAGCTATTTCGATCATTGAAGATTGTATTTTCCTAAGCGCTTCATCCATTGGAAGTAATTCATAAATAGCGTCATAAAAAGGCCTCAGATAAGGGTCTACTTTTTCTTTAATATCTCCAGGTAAAAAACCAAGCTTTTCTCCAGCTTCTACGGCGGGCCTTGATAAAATAATTCTATCATATTTTCCTTCAAGTAATTGTGCTACCGCAGCAGCTACTGCCAAGTATGTTTTACCTGTACCAGCTGGGCCTATTCCAAAAATAATTTGTTTTGAGTGTAGATATTCAAGGTATTCGTTTTGCTTTACTGTTTTACCTACTACAGAAGACTTTCCTGTCTTGGCGACAGTAAAATTTTGAATATTTTTGCTCTCTAAATTATTATTTATTTCCATATTAAATATTTCCTGAAAGCTGGAATGTTTACTTTGATCAGCATTTTTTAATTCATCAGACATTTTAATTATTGTATTTCTTACTATGTATCTATCTTTTTTATTACCATTAATAATAATGATATTACCTTTTTGTAAAATTTTAACTTTTATTTTTTTTTCACAATAATCCAGATTTTCATTATTAATTCCAAGTATTTCTACAATTAGTGAATTATCTAAATTTACAATGGTGGAATTGTTATCGCCTGAAGAAGGTAGGTTTGATTTATTGTTTAGAGTTTTGTTCAATTCTTATTAATCATTTAATGAGAAATTGTACCATATAAACTCTTATGATTGCAAGTTTCAATTCCAATGGGAACAATATCACCAACCACTAAGTTTTTAGCTTTTACATAAACTGGCTGTAAAAATGTGCTTCTTCCAAAATAATATTCTGGATTACTTTGGCTTTGATTTTCTATAAGGACATTTGATATATTTGTATTACAAAATGATGTATTAAATTTTAATTGAATGCCTTCTAATTTCTTTTGAAGAATGCTTAGGCGATTCTTTTTTTCTTCTATAGGAGTAATATCTTCTATGGTTGCCGCTTTTGTTCCTGGCCTTTGACTATATATAAAGGAATATGATTGTTTAAATTGAACATAATCAATTAAATTTAATGTCTCCTGAAAATCTTTTTCAGTTTCACCAGGAAATCCAATGATAAAATCAGATGATATTTCAATATTTGGGCAATAATCTTTTAAATTATCAATAATTTTTTTATATTCATCAACGGTATATTTTCTATTCATATTTTTAAGTATTTCATTTGAGCCAGACTGGACTGGTAAATGTAAAAATGGCATTAGTTTCTCATTTGAGCCGTGTAGCCTCATTAGCTCATGATCCATATTATTAGGGTGTGAAGTTGTATATCTTATTCTTTTGACATCATCTAATTTACTTATTTCGTCTATAAGTTTAGAGATGTTATAAGTCATGCTCATTTCATCAGTATAGCTATAAGCATTTACGTTTTGTCCAAGCAAAACAATCTCTCTAGTACCACGATTTAATAATGATTTTGTTTCCTCAACAATGTTTATGACTGAACGAGAATATTCTGGTCCTCTGGTAAAAGGGACTACACAAAAAGCACAAAATTTATCACAACCTTCTTGTATAGTTATATAAGATGAAACTCCCTTAGGACTTTTTTCCTCATGAATAAAATCAAATTTTTCATTAATGATAAAATCAGTATTAATTTGTTTCTTTTGATATTCATTATGTGCGTCAATCATTTTAGGTAGTAAATGATAACTCTGAGGCCCTAGAACAATATCAACATATTTGTTTTTTTTAAAAATTTCTTCATTTTCAGCTTGGGCAACACAGCCTACTAAAGCAATTGTCTTATCACTATTTTTTTTTGTTACTCTTCCTATATCTGAATAAACTTTTTGAGCTGCTTTATCTCTAATGTTACATGTATTAAAAACAATTAAATCAGCTTCATTAATATCATTGCTATTGGAATAACCATCTTTTAAAAGTAATGAGGTTATTTTCTCACTATCATATTCATTCATTTGACAGCCATAAGACTTTATAAAAAAAGATTTATTGATCATGATGCGGTAGCATGAAGTGTATCTGTTAAACTTGTAAGAATTGTGTCTTCACAATGAGCACTTAATTTTTTTCTGTCACCAAAATCATCTATAGTAACTGGATCATGAATTTTTATACTTATACTTACATTTGCTGACATTAAATAGTTTTTCATTATATCAATTATCGAGCTGTTGTCTCCAATCCAGGCAACTTCTCGACGGATGGCTGTGCCCATAGGTAGTCCACTTTTCTTTAAATAACTTAGAGTGATCGGCTGAACTCTTATATATTTTTCTTCACCTGAATTAGGGCAAATATATTTTGAATTGGCTGATTCAAAAAAAGATGATTTGAAAGATCTAATACTACTTCCATCTGATGTAGTACCTTCAGGAAAAAGAATTAAATTTTGACCTTTTAAAAGTTTTTTTTGAATGTCATTAGAGTATCCTAATGCCTTTGTAGCCTTAGTATTATCAATAAAAAATGTGTTATTCAAAACTGCTAAAAAACCAAATATGCCCATAGCTTTAACTTCTTTTTTGGCAATAAAACTTGATTTAATTAAAGAGCCTATTGTTGTTATATCAAAGAAGGAAACATGATTTGAAACATACAAATTTCCTACATCATTTTTATTTCTTAAATGGTTTATACTTTCTTGATCTAATTCGATATTTACTCCCATAAAATAATTTAATAATTTGAAAAAATAATATGGGGCAGTGTATTTAAGTCTTAAGTTAAAAATATTTAAAATAATTTGAATAGGTAATATCAATAGTATTAAAATAATAATAACTGATAATGATAATATAAGGCTGATGAATTTCATTAAGATCAATAATTAATATTTTTATTTATTAATTTTTCTTCCATATAATTCTAGTCTGTGATCTATTAACTCAAAGCCAAGCTCATCTGCAATTTTTTTTTGGATGGACTCAATTTCAGTATTAGAAAACTCATATACTTCACCACTGTCAATATCAATTAAGTGATCATGGTTAGAATCTTGAATAGGTTCATAACGTGATCGACCATCTTTAAAATCATGTTTTTCAATAACACCATATTCTTCAAATAATTTTACTGTTCTATATACAGTCGCAATACTAATATTATTATCTTGTTCTGAGGCTTTCATATAAATTAAGTTTACGTCTGGATGTCCTGCTGGATGCCCCCCCAATTCAGAAATAATATCTGCAATAGTATTTCTCTGATCGGTCATTCTTAAGCCTTTATCTTGGCATATTTTTTTTAAATTAATCATTATCAAAATGTTTTAACATAAATTGGATTTGGAATATATTTTTTTTCCGACAAATTAACTAAAATATCGTAACTATTGAAAAATATATCATTATAGACAAATATATTATGTTTCTGGTTGTTATTGCGATCTGTTCTCAATGATTTGACTACCTTATTATCCATTGAAACAATCTGAAAGCTTCCAGAATCTAATAATAATTCTGCTTTAAAATTCATAATACTAACTTCAGATTTTTTTCCTGATTTATATATATCTTGAACAAAAAATCTTTCATCATTTAAATGTATAAAAAATTTTTGATCACTATTAGTTTTAATATTTTTATGCTGCATAAGCATAAGATCGAATAATGATATGCCACAGACAGGTATATTGAGTGTAAGACCTAAAACTTTTGCTACAGTTACACTGGTTCTAATGCCAGTAAAACTTCCCGGTCCATTAATTGCGATTATTTTTGTTAAATTTTTATAGTCTTTACTATTACTTTTAAGTAAATTTTCTATTTCTAAAACTAAGCATTCAGATACTTTTTTTAACCTTGGTTTAAAAGAGGTTGCAATAATTTTTTTCTTATTTCCAAGAATTAGGTGCAAACCTTTTGAGCAGTCTATTAGTAATATCATATAATTGATTATCTTTGTACTTAGGTTTATGATTGAACAAACTATTAAATAAAATTTTTATACAATTATGGAATTATTTAAACTTAGAAATATTATACTATATTTTATTTACTTTTATTTTATTTTTTTAAATAATTTATTAGCAGAAACTTTGAATGAAAGTGGTGCTAATGTTTTTATGTATCATAGATTTGATGAGCCCAAGTATCCATCAACAAATATTAATACCATTCAACTAGAAGAACACTTAATTTACCTAATAGATAATGAATTTAATATTGAATCAATTGACGAGATTTTACAAAAAAAAAATGCTAAACAATCATTCTTACCAAAAACAGTTGGCTTTACAGTTGACGATGCCTTTTTGTCTTTTTACAAAAATGGTTGGCCAATATTTAAAAAATATAATATTCCAGTAACACTTTTTGTATCAACCGATGTGGTTAATCAAGCACATTGGAATTACATGAGTTGGGATAATTTACGTGAATTTATTAATGAGGGTGGTTCAGTTGCATTGCACAGTGCATCACACATGCATCTACCGCTTTATGATATTTCACAAGTTAAAAATGATCTTTTATCTTCAATCTCTATTTTAAATAAAGAATTAAATATAAGCCCTAAAGTTTTTGCATATCCGTATGGTGAAGCTAGTAATGAAATTATAAGTTTATTACAAGATCTTGATATTGAATTTGCGTTTGGCCAACATTCGGGAGTAATTCATAAGAATACTAATCAGTACTACTTGCCGAGATTTTCCCTAAATGAGAATTATGGAAAAATAGACAGATTTATTTTTTCTGCAAATGCTAAGCCATTAATTATTAAAAATTTTTTACCAAATAAAATTTTATTGAAAAAGAATATAATTCCTCAAATCCAATTTGACTTAGTATCTAAAATTAACAATAGTCAGTTAAATTGTTTTTCAAATAGTGGGGGTGAATGGAATAGCGTTGATCTTAAAATAGATACAAATAAACATGTTGAATTAAATTTAACAGAACCTTTTTTAGCTGGTAGAGGTAGAATAAATTGTACAACTAAAGTTGGCACAGACTGGTTGTGGTTTGGCTATCAGTTTACTATTAATTAGAAATTAAATTAGCCACTTCATAGGGAGGTATGTAAATCTCAGCCTGATCAAATTCTTGTAAATTATTTTTTTCAATAATCTTTTCTAAAATTTTTGAATATTCAATATTTTCAGCGTAATTTGATAAAAAATTTAAAAGATTAAGTGAATTAATTTCATCATTATTAATCCTATAATTATTTCTAACAACTCTAAATTCAGAATAGTTATTATGAGAATTCAAATTCTTCATATATGCAGAAACAGATTGTCTCAAATTTTCAAAAGATCTTATTTCGTATGTTTCATTTGTGTCTCTTTTTTCTGGGACTATTCCACTGCCTTTAAACCAACTCCATTGACCAAATAAAGCGTTGCCTTCAGTGACAAATCTTGATGTTCCCCATCCACTTTCAATCGCAGCTTGAGCTAAAGCAATTGAAACTGGAATAATATCTACTTTAATTAACAGTTCATCAATATGATGGCTTTTAACTTTATAGTTTACATATTGTTTTTTTAGCCATAGTGCTTCGTCTCTAGAGATATAGTCAAAAGTACCATTATTAATTTTTTTAATTCGCTTATTTATGTCTATAATTTTATTATTTTCCATAATAATCAAAGGGAGTAGAGACCTTATAAATAAAGATTTTTTATCTTTTGTTGAACTTATTAAGCTAAAATCTTTTGGAAATTTATTAATTGATATGTTTGGAACTAACTTCTTATCTCTAACTGAACTAATATAGTATTTCTGTTCATCAAAAATTTTATTGAGGTCTTTGGCAGTAAAATCATGTTTATCAATCTGTATTTCCAAATTGCC
>JADHQX010000010.1 GCA_016777745.1 Candidatus Pelagibacterales bacterium | reverse complement strand
TCTCTTATTAAATTAAGAGTTGATTCACCAATTGAACCAGTTGCACCATATATGAGGATATTTTTTTTAAACATATAAATCTATCGAAATAATACCTAATGAAAGTATAATAAAGTGAACAAAGAATATTAATATAAAGGCATCCATCCTATCTAACAACCCACCGTGTCCAGGAAGCAAATTACTAAAATCTTTAATATTTAAATAACGTTTAAGATAAGATTCACTAGCATCACCTAAGAATGAAATTACTCCAATTAATAAAGTGCTAATCATCAATAGTAGATTAATATTAAATATGTATACAACCAAAGCTGAAAATAAAAATAAAAATATTAGGCCAACTAAAAAACCACTGTATGTTTTATTTGGACTTATAACTGGTATTAGTTTTTTCCCCTTGATTAATTTACCACCAATTAATGAAAAGCTATCAAAGATCCAAATTGAAAATATGATGTACAGGATGTAGGGAACAATATTACTGTCGTTACTTATTCTTAAAAAAATGAAATGAAATAAACTAAATATTAAAATTGAAGTTAACAAAAACCTTAATTTAAGACTTATTTTTTGGATGGCCATATTATTTAATTCTTCTATTAAAATAGATAAGATCAATAAAAAATAAAAAATAAATAGATAACTTCCATTAATTATAAAGAATACAAATGGTACAATAAAAAAAATTCCTGTGACTATTCTTAAAAATATATTTTTATCAAAAAATAATTTGAATTTATCAATCATTTGCCAAATTTTCTTTCTCTTAGAAAAAATTTATTTGTAATATCTATAAGCATTTTATATTTAAAATCAGGCCATAAAGTTTTCACAAAAAATAATTCAGTATAAGCAGATTGCCAGAGTAAGAAATTACTTAACCTAAAGTCCCCACCAGTTCTTATTAATATTTCTGGATCGGGCAATTTGGGGTTATAGAGACATTTACTTAAATTTTTTTCATTTAACTTTAATTCTAATTTATTGAGTTTATTTAACGCATCAACAATTTCAGCTCTTCCACCGTAATTAAGAGCAATATTCAAGATTAATCCGGTATTATTTTTAGTTATTTCAATTACATCATCTATAATATTTAAAGTTTTTTTTGGTAATCTAGCTCTAGAACCTAAATGTTTTATTTGAATATTGTTTTGCTGAGCAACATCTTTAAAAGCTTCATAAGTGTTATTCATAAGTTTAAATAACTGACTTACTTCTGTTGGTGATCTTTTCCAATTTTCAGTAGAAAATGTATAAAAAGTTAAATTTTTTGTTAACTTATTCTTTGCGGTCTCCTTGCATATTTGAATGGCAGTATCAATACCAGCTTTATGCCCTAAAGTTCTGCTTAATAACTTTTTCTTAGACCATCTTCCATTGCCATCCATTATAATAGCGATGTGATTAATTATTTTTTTAGAAGCAGACATTGATCTTACACTTTAGAAAGATCTACTTCCTTATCTGAAACAATTGAATCTATAAGTTTTACATGCATTGAGGTAATTTCTTCTATATCAGATTGTAATTTTTTTGATTCATCTTCTCCAATTTCTTTATCTTTTTCTAATTTTTTAAATTGCTCTATACCATCTCTTCTAATATTCCTAATAGCAACCTTTGATGCTTCACCAATTTTTTTTGCTAATTTTATATATTCAAGTTTTCTCTCTTCTGTTAATTGAGGTAATGGTAATCTAATAAGAGTTCCTTCAATTGAAGGATTTATGCCAAGATCAGATTCTCGAATAGCTTTTTCAACGGCATTAACATTTCCCTGATCCCAAATATCAATATTTATTAGTCTAGGTTCGGGTGTTGTAATGTTACCAATTTGATTTATTGGCATTTTCGATCCATATACATCTACTTTAATAGTATCAAGCATAGATGGAGATGCTCTTCCTGCCCTAATGCCACTCATTTCCATTTTTAAACTTGAAATACTAGAATCCATTCTGTTACTAATATCATTCTTGATTAAGTCAGACATTTTTAAGATATCTCCGTAGATTTATTTTTACCAGTATAAGTTCTTATTAAACAATTTTTTTCAGCAATTGAAAATACAATAATTGGAATGTTATTTTCTTGAGCAACGGTTATTGCTGACGAGTCCATAACTCTTAAATCGTCATTAAGATATTTTTTATATGTAATTTTCTCATACTTTTTAGCATTTTTAAACTTTTTTGGATCTTTATTGTAAATACCATCTACTTGTGTTGCCTTGTAAATTACATCACAACTAAGTTCAGCTGCACGCAAAGCAGAGGCAGTATCAGTTGAAAAGTAAGGATTGCCTGTGCCAGCAGCACAAATAACAATACGTCCTTTTTCCATATGTCTAATTGCCTTTCTTCTTATGTAAGTTTCACAAATAGATTGAATTGGTAATGCAGACATTACCCTTGTATCAACATTTATTTTTTCTAACGCATTTTGTAATGCTAGAGAATTAAGCACTGTAGCGAGCATACCCATATAATCTGCTTGTGCGCGATCCATTCCTTCAGCAGAAGCTGATAAACCCCTAAATATATTGCCACCACCAATAACTATACATATGTCTATTTTCTTTTTTGATAAATTTTTGATATCTAAAGCAATACGATCCACAACAGACAACTTAATACCATAAGAGTCGTTGCCCATTAAAGCCTCGCCAGATAATTTTAATAAAATCCGGTTTGTTTTGGTTTTAGCCATTAATATTATTGACCTAATTCGTATCTGATAAACGAACTAATTGATGTTTTTGAACCACTTATCTTACTGGTTTGATCCAGTAATTTAGATATGGTCATACTGGGATCAATTACATACTTTTGATTTAATAAAACTACTTCTTCAAAGAATTTTTTCATTTTACCATCAAGCATCTTTTCAACAATTTCTTCTGACTTACCAGACTCTTTTAATTGCTCTATTATAATATTTTTTTCAGTTTCAATAATATCTGCACTTAATGAGCTTTCATCTAATGATTTTGGACTTGTTGCTGCTATATGCATACAAACATTTTTGCCTATACTACTTAAATCTACTTCTGATTCAGAGTTAATATTTAATAGCACACCAATTTTACCCAAGTTATCACCTAGTGAATTGTGAATATAACTATAAGATTTACCCTCAATATAATTTGATCTTCTAAATACTATATTTTCACCAATTACTCCAATTGCATCATTAATTATTGAAGAAACTTCTTCTTTAACGCTATCTGGATCATTTTTAGCATCAAGTACAATTTGGGTAATTTTTTTAACAAGCGCATGAAAATCTTTGTTTCTAGAAACAAAATCAGTCTCTGAATTGATTTCAACAATTACAGTTCCATTATCATTAGACATAATAGACACAAGGCCTTCATTTGCATCTCTAGTAGATTTCTTTTGAGCTTTAGCTATTCCTTTTTCTCTTAACCACTGAAATGCCAAATCAATATCAGCATTATTTTCAGCCAAAGCAGCTTTACAATCCATCATTCCAGCACCTGACATTTTTCTTAAGTCTTGAACTTGTTTCGCAGTAATAGACATTTACTATGCTCCTTCTTTATTCTTAGTTGCAATTACTTCATCAGTAGTAATTTCGTCAGTTTTCATTGGAGTTTCGTCAAATGAAATATCACCCGCACTGTTGTTAATTGCTTCTCTAATTAATCTACAATATAGGTTAATAGATTTTCTAGAGTCATCATTTCCAGGTATTGGAAAGTCAATTAAGTCTGGATCACAGTTAGTATCAATAATACCAACAACTGGGATCTTAAGGGTTCTAGCTTCTGCAATAGCAATATGTTCAAGTTTAGTGTCAATAACAAAAACTAAATCAGGTGCTTTTTGCATTTCACTAATACCACTTAAAGATCTAACTAACTTAATATGCTTATTTGTAAGTTTTAATAATTCTTTTTTTGTAAATTCATTGTTTGGATTGGTCTTTAAAACTTCAATTTCTTTCATTTGAGTAATTGATTTTTGTATAGTTGCATAATTAGTCATCATGCCACCAAGCCATCTATGGTTTACATAGAATTGATTAGTATCCTTAGCTAAGTCAGCAACTTGTTGAGCTGCTTGTTTTTTTGTTGCAACAAATAAAATCTTCCCTCCTTTTGCAACGGTTTTTTGAATTATATCTAAGGCAGCTGAAAGCATTCCCATGGTTTGGGTAAGATCAATAATATGAACATTTTCACGAACACTATGAATATATTGCTCCATTTTTGGGTTCCATTTTTGGGTTTTATGGCCAAAATGAACTCCACATTCAATTAGTTCTTTAAGATTAAAGTTAGGTATTTGCATAATGTATTCTCCGGTTAACCTCGCACAGCATTTACACCCATAATGGGACCGGACAGCCGAAGCTATCGCCGTGTGATTTATGAAGTATGATGTAACTGATTAAGAGGCTTAATTCAATGACTTTTTAATAAAGATCTACACTAATGATCTCAGGTATTTTTCTTAGTTTTTCTGCTAATATGTCATTAATTTCGAACTTTTCACCTATCTTTATATTCTGATTATTAAATATAAGCAAAATAGCTCCATTGCCATCAGGAATTTTAAGTTCTTTAATAGCCTGAACTGCCGCCATAGAGTTTGTTGTTATCTTTAAACTTCTTTTAACTGGTGTTGAATTGCTGTTATTTTCAAATTTAACAATATCCTCAAGATTATAAATCTTTTTTACTTCAACTCTTATTTGACCATTATCATCCGTAAAATCAGCACCTAGAACATACGACTGACCAACAATTAACATGTCACGATATTTTCTTAGATTTGCTTCAAATATAATGCCTTCGTAAATTGAGCTTGTATCAGAGAAATTTAAAAATGCATAAGCATTACCCCTGGCAGATCTTTTTTCTTTTTTTGCCAGCAATGTTCCAGCTACTAAGATATTTTTACTATTTTGAAGTTCTTTAGATTTATAGATAGACAAATATTCTCTTACATTATTAGCAATAAGATTATTCTTATGTGTTTCGAGAGGATGTCCTGAAAAATAGAAACCAACTATTTGAAATTCTTTTATGAGTTTAGTAGCTTCAGTCCATAATTCAGTTTTTAAAAAAATATATTTAAATGATTCTGTGTTGCCAAAAATATCACCCTGATTACTATCAGACTTTACATTAAAATCCTTTATAGCTTTAACAATTTCATTGGACTGATTAAAAACATCTTCTCTTTTTATTCCCATTGAATCAAAAGCACCGGCACAAGCTAATGCTTCTAATGTCTTCTTATTAGCAACTGATCCATTTACTCGACTTAGAAAATTATCAAATGATGAAAAAATACCGTTTTTATCTCTTTCCTCAATTAGATCATTCATTGACTCAATACCAACATTCTTTATTGCTCCAAGAGCATATTTAATGCCTTTATTTTCAGTCACAAAATTAGCTTCCGAAGTATTTATGTCTGGAGGATATAGTCTTATTTGCATTCTAGTTAATTCTTGTTGAAATATAGAAAGTTTATCAGTGTTATTTATATCCAAAGTCATTGATGCTGCAAAAAATTCTAATGGATAATGAGTTTTAAGAAACGCAGTTTGAAATGAAATTAAACCATAAGCTGCAGCATGACTTTTATTGAAACCATAGTCTGCAAATTTAGCAAGTAAATCGAATATATTTTGTGCTTCATTATCTTTGATGTTTCTCTCTAAGCAACCAGATACAAATCTTTTTCTCTGGTCCTTCATTTCTTTTTGAATTTTTTTACCCATAGCACGTCTCAATAAATCAGCTTCTCCATCTGAATATCCAGATAACTCTCTAGCCACCCCCATAACTTGCTCTTGATAAACGATTACGCCATAAGTTTCTTTTAAGATATTCTCTAATTTGGAATGAATATATTCAGGTTTTTCTCTTCCATGTTTTCGCTCAATATAAGTGGGAATATTTTGCATAGGGCCGGGTCTATATAAAGCTACTAATGCAATAATGTCTTCAAGAGCATCAGGTATCATATGTCTTAATGTCTCTTGCATTCCAGGACTTTCTAATTGAAAAATTCCAGTTGTTTCACCAGTACTTAAAAAATTAAATGTTTCTAAATCTGAAAGGTTAATTTTATTTATATCAAAATCAATTCCCCGTTTTATTATCAGCTGAACACAATTATCAATTAAGGTTAACGTTTTAAGGCCAAGGAAATCAAATTTTACAAGACCGGCTTTTTCAACATGCTTCATGTCAAATTGAGTTAGGTAAGTTTTAGTATCAGGATCACTATATAATGGGACATCCTTAAATATTTCATCTTTGGATATAACTACACCGGCCGCATGAATAGATGTATGTCTTTTTAAGCCTTCTAATCTTAACGCTATGTCTAATAGTTTTTTAACTTTTTCATCGTTATTTGCTTCTTCTAAAAATTTAGGCTCATTATCAATAGATTCCTGTAACGTTAATGGTCTAGAAGGATCAAACGGTATCAACTTACAAAGATAATCAACTTGTCCATAAGGCATTCCCAATACTCTACCGACATCTCTTAAAACAGCTCTAGCTTGTAGTTTACCAAATGTAATAATTTGAGCTACTCGATTTTCACCATATTTATTAGAAACATAATCAAGCACTTCATCTCTTCGGTCACGACAAAAATCTATATCAAAATCTGGCATTGAAACTCTTTGAGGATTCAAGAATCTTTCAAATATTAAACCAAATTTAATTGGATCCACATCTGTAATATCCAACACCCACGCTACTAAAGAACCAGCTCCAGAACCTCTACCAGGTCCAACAGGAATTTTATTATCTTTAGACCATTTAATAAAATCAGCAACTATTAAAAAATAACCTGCATATTTCATATTTATAATAATATTGAGTTCTTTTTTTAGTCGATCTTCATATTCAATAGTAATATCTTTTTTTAGATCAGTAATATTTTCAATCTCAAATTTAAAATCTAATCTTTTCAACAAACCAGCTTTTGCATCATCAATTAAAATATCATCTTCAGATTTATCCTTAGTAGAAAAATTTGGTAACGTTGGATCTTTTGGTTGCGGTCTAGATGAGCATCTTTGAGCAATTATTAATGTATTATTTATTGCCTCTGGTAAATCTGAAAAAATGATATGCATTTCATCAGATGACTTAAAATAAGTTTCTTTAGGAAATTTTTGTCTATTAGTTTGTGAAAGATATTCTTTTTTATCAATGCAAAGTAGTACCTCATGAGCATTATAATAATCAGGATTTTCAAAGCATACCTCATTTGTTGCAACTAAAGAGATTTCATTCTCGTATGATAATTTTAGAATTGATTTTTCTGTTTGAATTTGAACTGGATCACCAATTCTTTGAATTTCAATATACAAATTATCATTAAATTCAGATTTAATATTTTTAATTAAATTATTAGCCCATTCATACTTATTGTGAAAAAGTAAATTATTAAAAATATTTTCATAGCCACCGGTAAGAAGTATTAATCCATTTTTATGCTCATAGAGCTGTTCAAGTGTTATGAAGGCATTTGCTGATGAATGGTGAGTATAAGATACTGAGTTTAAAAATAATAAATTTTTATAGCCAATATTATTTTTAGAAAGAAGGTTAACACAAAAATACTTATCATTTTCATTTTCTGGATCAATTACAAATTGGCTAGGTGTTTTAATTCTGATTTTTGCACCTATAATAGGTTGAATACCAGCCTTGGATATAGTTTCTGAAAACTCTAAAGCTCCAAATAAATTGTTATTATCTGTAACGGCTATAGCTGGCATTTTATTGTCTGAACAAAGATCAGCTAGTTTTTGTATCGTAAGGGCGCCCTCTGCTAAAGAATAATCACTTTTAGTATTTAAATGAACAAAGTTACTCACTTTTAGCTCCCAGTTCTAATCTTTTACTTGCTAGAGAAGCTAGTTCCAGATTGTGAGTAGCCATAATTACTGCACAGTTATTTTCTTTTGTATATTTCATAAAATACTCAAACACATTATTAGAAGTTTCTATATCTAAATTTCCCGTAGGTTCATCTGCAATAACAATATCAGGATTAGTAATTAATGATCTAGCAATAGCAATTCTTTGTTGTTCGCCTCCAGATAAGTCTTTTGGTGTATGTTTTAATCTTTCTGATAGTCCAAATTTACATAAGATTTCAGAACTTTTTTTATAAGATTCTTCTTTAGAATTTCCCAATAATAATAATGGTAAGGCTACATTTTCAATCGCATTAAAATCATCAAATAAATTACTAGACTGATAAACAAAGCCTAGGTGATTTAATCTTAATTTATCTTTCTGAATTTCACTAGCTTCAGAAATATCATTATCAAAATGTTTTAAGCATCCAGAATTAAAATTATCTATTAAACCTAATATATTTAATAATGTCGTTTTACCAGATCCAGATGCACCAGTTATGGCTAGAAAATCGCCTTTATTTAAAGTCATTGAAAAGTTTATTAACACATCGATGTTTACATCTCCCTGCTTGTAAGATTTAGAAATATTGATGGCTTCCATTAACTTGTTAGGCATTTTTTAAAATTCCTTTTATCTCTAACCTTGAGGCAGCATATGATGGGTATATGGTTGCAAGAATAGAAATAATAATTGAAAAAAACACTATATATAAAATTTGTGTAGATTGAATATTAGTGGGAATTTGATCAATATAATATAGTTGTGGTGGGAATAGATTAAGTCCAAATTGATTATTTAATAACGATCTAATGTTTTCTAAGTTTATTGTAATTATGTAACCACATAAAGTACCAACCAAAGTCCCTGAAATCCCTACTATTGAACCAATAAGAATGAATATTCGCATGATGCCACTTCTGCTAAGGCCTATTGTTCTCATTATAGCTATTTCTTTGGTTTTATTTTTTACAAGAATAAATAAGCTAGTAACTACATTGAACGCAGCTATTAAAATTATTAATGATAGAATTATAAACATTACTGTTCTTTCTACTTTTAATGCTTCAAAATAAGTGCTGTTTACCTCTTGCCAATCTCTAATTACGTATTCACCCAGAGGATAGTTTTTGATTAACTGTAATTTAGTATTTTTAATATTATTTGGATCCACTAAATGAATTTCAATAATTGAAACTTTGTCTACATAACCTGTTAATTGTTGACCGTTCTTAAGTGATATTAATGTAAAATTATTATCATACTCACTCATACCAGAGTGAAAAGTTCCTGAAATTTCAAATTCTTTAGATTTTGGTAAAGATCCAAATGGAGTAGATATAGTTTGAGTTGAATACAGCTTAATATTTGAGCCAATTGATAAACCTAACTTTGTTGCCATTGTGTCGCCAAGGATTATACAATCACAACTAAGGGGTTCAGACTTAGTAGAATTTAAATTTTCATAAATTAATCTATAGTTTTCTAAATTTTTTGGATTTATGGCCTTTACAAGAACACCATTATTTTGCTTCCCAGAAATCATTAATGACTGAAAAGTTATATTGGGATCAATAAAATTAATATTATCAAAATTTTCGTAATCTAATTGATAATCTGAAATATTTTCACCTAATTTGTTAATATATAAATGTCCATTAAATCCAATTATTCTATTTTGTAGCTCGACTTTAAAGCCATTCATTACTGACATAACAATAATCAAGGTAGCTACACCGATAGCAATACCTATAAATGAAAACCATGAGATAATTGAAAGCAAACCATCTGAACGCAATGGTTTTAGATATTTAAAAGCAACAAATCTTTCAAAATAGTTAAAGGGCACAATTATCTAATTATTATTAATTTTACTAATGATCTCATTGATATTTACAACATCTATTTGGCCAGATTTTCTATCTTTTATTTCAACAGTACTGTCTTTTATACTATTGTTTCCAAATATGATTTGTTTTGGTATGCCAATTAAATCCATTCTTGAAAATTTAGCTCCAGCACTATCATCTTTATTATCATAAAGTGTTTCAATGCCGGCATTAATAAGTGTTTGATAAAGATCTTCACACATACTTTTAGCATCGGTATCTTTTACTTTAAGATTAATCAACCCGACGGCAAAAGGAGCAACAGCACTAGGCCAGATAATGCCCTTCTCATCATGTGATGATTCAATAATAGCGCCGACTAATCTAGAGATACCAATACCATAAGATCCCATATGAACTGGTACAGATTTACCATCTGAATTAAGCACATTAGCTTTCATTGGTTCTGAGTACTTTGAAGAAAAATTAAAAATATGACCTACCTCTATCCCCTTAGTATTACTTTTAAATTCTTTGGGTACATTTTTATTAAAATTTTCTTCAGAATACTTATCGTCAGCTGCGGCGTAAAAATCTTGATAGGAAGATACTATAGGTGATAGATCGTTGGAGTAATCAAGATTTTCATCAATATTTTTTAAATCTAAAATTCTTTTATCAAAATATATATCACTTTCGCCTGTGTCAGAAATAATTACAAATTCATGAGACATATCACCGCCAATAGGACCAGTTTCTGCAGCCATAGGAATGGCTTTTAATCCAAGCCTTTCAAAAGTTTTTAAGTAGCAAACAAAAAATTTATTATAAGACATTCTGGATGCATCCATATTTAAGTCAAAAGAATATGCATCCTTCATTAAAAATTCTCTACCTCTCATTATTCCAAATCTTGGTCTTAGTTCATCTCTAAATTTCCATTGAATATGATAAAGTAGGCTTGGTAATTCCTTATATGATTTTATTGACCTTCTAAAAATATCTGTAACCTGCTCTTCATTAGTAGGCCCATATAACATTTCTCTATCTTGACGATCATTGATACGCAACATTTCTTTTCCATAATCTTCATATCTACCGCTTTCTTTCCAAATATCAGCAGGTTGGATTGTAGGCATCAATATTTCATTTACACCAGCAGTATCTTGCTCCTCACGAACAATTTTTTCAATTTTCTTTAAAACTTTTAACCCTATAGGTAACCAAGAATAAATCCCTGAACTAGATTGACTAATCATACCTGCACGCAACATGTATTTATGAGATACAATCTCAGCATCAGCCGGTGTTTCCTTTAATACAGGTAAAAAATAATTAGTTAACTTCATTTGAATAAAATACGTCTAAAATATACAACAAGAGGCCTTGATCTTTTAAAAACATATACATAATAGACCATATTATGATCGAAATGATAGTAGTGATCAGAAATTTTTTAAATATTTGTGGATTATTGGGTGCCCCAGTATCATTGCCGTCCTCAATAACTTTTTCGGCCTTATCACTTATATTTAATGGCAGAACAATGAATAGCATCAGCCACCAGATTAATAAAAATATAATAATAGAGCCTGCAATGCCCAAGATTAAACTTCTTCTAGCTCAATAAGAGTTCCATTACAGTCTTTTGGGTGAAGAAATACTACTGGTTTACCATGAGCTCCTATTTTAGGTTTTCCTGTTCCAGTAATGGTAACTTCGTGTGTATTTAGTTGATTAATAGCAGCATTAATATCTTCAACCTCAATACAAATATGATGCATTCCACCTTTTGGATTTTTTTTTACAAAATTACCAATTGGTGAGTTCTCCCCGAGTTCTTCTAGGAGTTCAATTTTAGTATTTCCTAGATCAATAAATACAGTTGAAACACCATGATCTGGCTGTTCAACAACCTGGGATACTTTAGCTCCAAAAATTTCTTTATATTGTTTTGCTGCAGCTTTTATATCTGGAACTGCAATAGCTATATGATTAAGTTTTCCTAACATAATATCTAAATATGAACCAAGTGAATATTTGTCAAAGGTTTTTTTCTAGTACGTTTAAATATAAAGTTTTTTGACACACTCTCAAGTTTTTTATGAACTTTAGAATCTTTTTTACTTAGGTTGTTTGTATTATCAAAAAAATTATATATTTCCTCTTCAAGGCTATCAATAATGTCGTCATCAAATTCATCATATAAATCTATACCATTGCAAGATATTATTGGAGGTGAGCTAAGTTTAAGTTTTTTGTTAAGTACACAGGTAATATTTAAAATACCATTGAAACTCATTCGTTTTCTTTCTGAAAGATGGTAACTGTCGCTTGGTACAAGTTTATTCCCATCATAATATAATCTACCACTCATACATTGATCTATTACTTCAGGGTCTCCAGGAGCAAGTCTGAGGATATCACCATTTTGTATTAACATAGGATGTTTGACATCTAGTGATTTTGCTAATTCAGAATGGTATTTTAAATGACGATGTTCCCCATGAACAGGAACTGAGATTTCTGGCTTAATCCAATTATACATATCAATCATTTCATCTTCACAGGGATGCCCAGAAACATGGATGTCTTCGTCATATTCTGTAATAACATCAACAAGCATTTCAGATAACTTATTAAACATTCCATAAAGTTTTTTTTCATTACCAGGAATAATTTTAGAGGAAAATATTACCGCATCATCTTTATCAACTTCAATGCCCTGAAAATCATTATTAGCTATACGCATCATAGCCCCTCTTGGTTCACCTTGACTGCCTGTACATAAATATAAGAGTTCACTCTTTTTCTTTTTTGCAGCCTCTTTTTCATTCAAAATAATCTTGATATCTTTAAGTATACCAACTTCACGTGCTACAGAAATCATTCTATGCATAGACCTACCAACTACTACAAGCGATCTATTGGTTTCCTTAGCTACATAAGCCGCCGTTTCTAATCTTGCTACATTTGAGGCAAATGAGGTAACAAATACTCTATTTTTTAATTTTTTTACTACTTTAACAAGATTTTTACGAACTGTTAACTCAGAGCCAGATCTACCTTTTGTCATTACGTTTGTAGAGTCACAAATCATCGCCGTAATCTTATTTTTATATTTTTCCTTAAAATTTCTTGGATTTGGACTTCCTATCAATGGATCTGGATCAATCTTCCAATCCCCTGTGTGATAAATTGTACCAAGATCCGTGGTAATAAACATTGAATTAGGTTCCGGTATTGAGTGTGCCATTGTTGAAAGCTCAATGCCAAATGGACCTATTTTAAAACTAGAATCTAAATCAACTATATTCAAAAATCCTGTTAGATCGACACCTCTTTCTTCAAATTTAAGTTTTATTATGCAAGCCGTAAAAGGGGTAGCATAAATCTGGCATTGCAAATCAGGCCATAAATATGCAAGAGCACCAACATGATCTTCGTGAGCATGTGTAATAAAAACACCAACAAGATTATTGCGTCTTTCTGCAATAAATCCATGGTCAGCCATAATAATATCAATACCAGGCAAACTATCATCACCAAATGTAATTCCCACATCAACCAACAACCATTTCATTTCATCTATATCAGGCCCATAACCGTATAGATTCATATTCATGCCTATTTCTCCTGTACCCGCCAATGGCAAGAACACTAATTGATCGTCATTATTTTTTGTCATTAATTTTATTGTTGATTAGATAAAGACCTTTTAGTGTAAGTTCATCATTAAAGTAATTAATTTCTTTAATATCTTCTTTAAAGATATGAGAAAGACCACCTGTGCCAATTACAGTAAAATTTTCAATGCTCATTTCATTCTTAATTTTTTTTATTAAACCTTCCACAAGACTGACATAGCCCCAATAAATTCCAGACTCAATGGCACTTTTAGTATCACGACCTACTACATTCATAGTTTTTTTTAAGTCAATAAGTGGTAACTGAGCTGTATCATTATTTAAAGATTTTAGAGATAATTTAATACCTGGACAGATTAATCCACCTTTATAGGTACCAGAAGAATCAATAACATCAAACGTTGTAGCAGTTCCAAAATCAATAACAATCAATGGAGCATCATATTCATCATTTGCAGCAATGGCATTTATAATTCTATCGGTGCCTAGTTCGTTCGGTTTATCAATATCAATTTTCATACCTAGTATTTCATCAGTCGAATTTAAAATATTTGGTAAAATTTGATTATCAGTAAGTATAGATTTAATTTGAGTTAATGCATCTGGTACAACCGATGCAATTATAAAATCATAATCACTTATAGAGTCTAGATCCTCAATTAAATCAGAGAAAGCACTTACACTTTTTTTACTACTATCTAAAAAATCTAAAGTAGAAATTCTATGTTGACTGGTAATTACTCCTTTAGAATTAATTATACCGATAAGAATATTTGTATTTCCAATATCAATAGCTATTAACATTTAATCCCTTATTAATTTTAATTCGCCTGAACTTAATTTAACTTGATTAGTTTCAGTTCTTATAATTATTTCATAGTTTTCAGAAATATTTTCAAAAAAACCTGAGCTTTCGATAGAGTTGGATATGTAATTAACATTTTCATTTATTTTCCAAGCATTATTTAACATCTGATGTCTTATTATGTTGACTGTTTCAGTAGAAAAATCCTTAAGCCTGTTCTCCAAATTAACTTTTAATTTTAGAAATACGTGTTTAACATTGATAGGTGTATTTAAAAATTCATTGATAAAGGCAGTTTGATATATATCTAATTTAGGTGATGATAAAATATTTATACCTATACCAATAATTGTATATTTATTCTCCCCACCAATAATGTTTTCAATTAGTGCTCCAGATATTTTTGCATCATTTATTAAAATATCGTTGGGCCACTTTATTTTAAGCTTAGGATCATTTCCTATGAAAAAACTTATTGTTTCATGGATTACTACAGCAACTAAAGCAGAAATCATTGGCATTAATTTTAAATCCCAATTTATTGGATAAATTAAAGAGCAAAATAAGTTGCCTTCATTGGAAATCCACTTTGATCCCATTCGACCCCTTCCAGCATCTTGATTATCAGCCAAAAACCATAATGGTTTTTGGGTATTTTTATTTTCTAAATATCTATGAGCCTCAGCATTAGTACTATCAATTGATTTAAAATGCTGAACATTATTAAAATTTATATCAGGATTTATATTCATAATTAAAAAAATGAGCTTGCGGCATAGTTAGAAATATTAATTAATGGTAATGGATAAATACAGAATAATAATATTAGAAATGCAGAAGGATTAATTAGAGCATTTAGTGAACGATAACTAAATCCATCAAAAGAATTTTTAGTTTCATCAAAATAAATAACTTTAATAATTCTCAAATAGTAAAATGCACCTATTACACTTGCCAGTATCCCAACAACTGCCAATAACAATAAGTTGCTTTCAATAGCGGCAATAAATATATAAAACTTACCAAAAAAACCAGCCAAAGGAGGAATTCCAGCTAGTGAAAACATGAATATAGTTATCACAACAGAGTAATATGGATGAACTTTGTATAAACCAGATAGATCTGAAATATTTTCAAAATACTCACCTTTATTTTTCATGCTTAATATAAAAGAAAACACTCCAATATTCATTATGAGATAAATAGATAGATATATAACTAATGAGCTCGTACCTTGGAATGTTCCACAGGCTAACCCTATTAAAGCATAACCAACATGTCCTATTGAGCTGTATGCCATAAGTCTCTTAATATTATTTTGTGCAATAGCTGCAAATGATGCAAAAACCATTGAAGCAATAGATAAAAAAATAATTATTTGCTGCCAGTCAAAAGAAATATCACCAAAACCAACAATTAAAAATCTGACCGCCAATGCAATAGCTGCAACTTTTGGTGCTAATGCAAAAAATGCTGTTACGGGAGTTGGAGCACCCTCATAAACATCTGGTGTCCACATATGAAATGGAACTGCAGAAACTTTAAATGCAAGGCCTGAACAAACAAAAACAATTCCTATGATCAAACCAATATTACCTGAAGTAACTGTTGTAGAAATCAAATTTAAGTTTGTATTGCCTGTAAAACCATAAATATAAGATAACCCAAATAAAAGGAGCCCTGATGACAACGCGCCTAACAGAAAGTATTTTAAACCCGCTTCAGAGGATGCTAAATGATTTCTATTTAATGCAGCTAATACATATAACGTTAAACTTTGAAGCTCTAAACCAATAAAGATAGCAATAAGATCATTTGCAGAAACCATTATCATCATCCCTATAGTTGCTAAAAGTATTAAAATTGGAAACTCAAAGAGGTTGATATTTAGATCTTCTCGTGAAGAATGGTACATAATTATCGATGCTAGTGATCCAATTAATATTAGAATTTTAATGACTTTACTAAACTCGTCTATAACCAAACTATTATTAAAAGCTGATTGTATTGGTTGAAATAAAATTAGAAGTATTGCAAATAGAATACTTGCTATAGCAAGATTAATTATGAGTTTAATATTATCTATAAATAGACCTAAAACTAATAAGGAAATAGCTGCTATGAAAATACTAAGCTCTGGAAGAATGGGTAAAAAGATATTCATTAATAATTACTTTCCATTTCAATTATTGGTTCTACTTGATTTAATTGTTCAATTACAATCAAATCATCAGAAATATTTGAAATAAGATGTAAGGTAGCAGGTTCAATAATATTGATTAAAGGCTGAGGATAAAAACCAAAAAATATTGTTAAAAAAGCTAATGGAAATAAAATAATTATTTCACGTCGAGATAGATCAAGTATTTCTAAAAGGTCTTCTTTTATCAATGAGCCAAATATTACTTTACGATAAAGCCAAAGTGAGTATGCAGCAGCTAAAACTACTCCAGTCGTTGCAAACACAGCAAAGTAAGTGTTAACACTGAATATTGCTAATAGTACTAGAAATTCTCCAACAAAACCACTGGTGCCTGGGAGGCCTATGCTACCCATTATAAATATCATAAATACAAATGAATAAAGAGGCATACGATTAACTAGTCCACCATACCTTTCTATTTCACGAGTATGAATTCTATCATAAACTACACCAACACATAAAAATAACGCCGCTGAGACGATTCCATGGCTTATCATTTGAATAATTGCACCTTCAATACCTTGCAGTGTGAATGTAAAAATACCTAATGTTACAAACCCCATATGAGCAACCGAGGAATAAGCTATTAATTTTTTCATGTCTTTTTGCACCAAGGCAATTAAGGAGGCATAGATAATTGCAATAATACTTAATGTGAAAATTAATGTAGCAAAATAACTTGAGGCAATTGGGAACATACCTAATGAAAATCTAATAAAACCATAACCAGCCATCTTTAATAGAACACCTGCCAAAATAACTGATCCTGCTGTTGGCGCTTCAACATGAGCATCTGGTAACCATGTGTGAACTGGCCACATTGGAATTTTTACTGCAAATGATGCAAAAAAAGCTAACCAAAAAATATATTGCAGCGATGGATCAATATCATATTGCAACAAGTAAACAATATCAGTTGTTCCAGCTTCTATATAAATAGCAATAATGGCCAACAACATAAAAACTGATCCAGCCAAAGTAAAAAGAAAGAATTTAAAAGTTGAATAAACTCTTCTTTCTCCTCCCCAAATACCAATAATTAAAAACATTGGAATTAGACCACCTTCAAAAAATAAATAGAATAGAATTAGATCCAACGAACAGAAAACTCCAATCATTAAAGTTTCTAAAATTAAAAAAGCAATTAAATATTCTTTTAAAGATACTTTAATGCTTTCAAAACTAGCTAAAATACAAAAAGGCATTAAAAATGTTGTAAGAATAACTAGTAGAATCGATATTCCATCTACTCCTAAGTGATAACTAATACCAGAATTTATCCAAAAATAATTTTCTGTAAATTGAAAATTTGGATCGCTTTGATCAAAATTAGCTAACATTACAATTGAAATAATAAAATTTAAACAAACAACCCATAGGGCAGTATGTTTTAAGTTTCTTTCTCCACTTTTAGAGTTAGAATTAATAATACTTAAAAGCAGAACACCTAATAATGGAAGAAATATTATGATGCTAAGAATAGGTAATGATGACATCTAAAGATTTCTATAAATAAAATAAGTTATGAATAAAGATACACCAATCAGAATAGCAAACGCATAATGATATATATATCCAGTTTGAATACTTTTTGCTTTTTTAGATAAACTTAATACAGACTTTGCAATACCGTCTGGACCAAATCCATCAATTATATATCCATCAAAAAATTTCCATAAGAAATAACCAATTGCTTTGGCAGGTCTCACAAAAATAAAGCTATATAGTTCATCAAAGTACCACTTGTTTAATAAAAATTTATATAGAGGGCCATTAAGTTTAACTATATTACTTGGCATACTTTTGTTTTTTAAGTACATGTACCAAGCTAAGAATAAACCAAGAAAACCTAGCATCATTGGGGCATAATATATTAAAAATGGAATATGTTGATGTTCATGATGATGTAGTGCTATTGAATTGCCCCAAAATAACTCACTACTTGATCCGATAAAATAGTCTTTAAAGAAAAAACCCGAAAATAAGGCACCTACTGCAAGTACAATTAATGGAATTAGCATTACCTTAGGTGACTCATGTA
>JADHQX010000119.1 GCA_016777745.1 Candidatus Pelagibacterales bacterium | reverse complement strand
TTTTTAAATTTTTTCCATAAAGTTTATTAAATCTTTTTGCTAAACCTAAGCCAGATAAAAAACTTTCAATCTCAGCTTCTCTTGGATTAGTCGAGTCAAAATTTTCTTTTTTAGCAGCAAAATAAGGGATTTGATTATGGCCCCATTCTCCTGCAACACCATTCGGACCACTTACTATTTTTTTATCAATCACTAACCCACCTCCAACTCCAGATCCTAAAATAATTCCATAAACAATTTTGTAATGTTTGCCTGCTCCATCTATGGCTTCCGATAAAGCAAAACAATTTCCATCATTTTCACAAAAAACTTCTTTCCCTAAAGCTTTTCTTAAATCACCTTGAAAAGGTTTTTTTTCTAACCAGTGACAATTAGGTGCATTTTTAACTAAACCAGTTTGAGGTGAATGTATTCCTGGATGACAAACCCCTATTGGTAATTCAGTTTGAAATTCTTTTTCTAATTTATGATGAAGATCTTTGATTATATTAATAATTGATAAATAATCTTTAGGGCACACTGTTCTAGATCTATGTTTTTCATTCCCATCTTCTTCCAATACAACAGTTTCAATTTTTGTTGCACCTACATCAATTCCAATTTGCATAGATAAAAAATATACTAAACTATTATATTTTCAATCCCTATAAATTGTTAAATAAATTTTTAAAATTACTCCAAAGAGAATAAATATTCCTCCAATAAATACATTTATTGAAGGTATATCATTGATAAAGATATAAGCCCATGTTGGACCCATCAGCGCTTCCATTAACATTATAAGTCCTATTAATGAAGACGATATATATTTTGAGGCAATTATTAATAGAATAAAAGGTATCCCAGTATGGAGTACTCCAGCAAACATTGCTAATATAAAATCATGTGATGATAAAAAGATATTTTTAGAAACAAATATTGCATAAGACATTACTAGGAAAGATGCTATTAAACCAGACAGAGTTAAATCAGCCTTAGGGAATTTTTTTACAAATATAACTACTCCCGCAAAACATAATGGCATTGTTAAAGCAATTATATTACCTTTTAAATCGCCTACATATAATGAATTAATAAATATTATCAAAATACCTGTAAATGCTAATAATATTGAAATTATCGTACTAATATTTATTTTTTCTTTTAAAAAAATAAAACTAAATATAGTTAAAAAGATTACTTGAGTTGTATTTATAAAATTAACGTTTGCAACACTTGTGTTTAGCATGGAATAAACAAAGGCTACAAATCCAAAAAATAAACCTAATCCCATTATAAAAGATACATGGTTTGACTTTATTAATGCTCTCAAGATATTTTTTTTGTATTTTGTTAATAAAAAAATAAATATTGTTACACTGAAAAAAAATTGTCTCCAAAAAAGTATTTGCCATGGATTTTGCGTTTCAAAAGATTTAATTATTAATCCACCAAAGCTTACAAGAAAAACACCTATAAAAATAATTGATATTCCAATAAAATTTTTGCTTTTTTTCAACTTTTTATTTATTCATCCAATTTGGTAAGAATAAAGCTATGTCTGGATATATAACAACTATTGCAATAGCCAAAATTTGGAGCATAATAAATGGAATTACACCTTTAAAGATATCAAGAATACTTATTTCAGGTGGTGCTACACTTTTAATATAAAAACATGCAGGTCCAAATGGAGGTGAAACAAATGATACCTGCATATTTAAGCTAAAAAGAACTCCATACCAAATAGGACTAAAACCAAGCTGAATTATAATTGGAACAAAAATTGGTGATGTGAGTAATAAAATTCCTATCCAATCCATAAACATTCCTAAAATTACTAATATTCCCATCATAGTTAATACTATTCCAATTGGTTCAAATGGCAGACCTAACAACATAGTTTTTAAATATTGTGTTGCACCCATTATGCTAAATACTCCGATCAAACTTGTTGATCCCATAGTTAACCAAAATAACCTTCCTGTAACACTTAGTGTGTATGATGAACAATCTTTTAAAAATTTAAAATTTACTTTTTTCCTTTTTATACCAATTAATAATGCTGCTAATGCTCCTGTCGCTGCAGTTTCAGTTACAGTAGCAATACCACCGTATATACTTACCATTATCCATAAAGCTATAAGACCTGGCGCTATTAATTTTTTTAAAAGTTTTATTCTTTCATTTAACGGCGGTATGTCTTCCTTTTTTCTTACAGGACCTTTTGAAGGATCCAAATAACATCTTATAATAATATAAATTATATAAAATGATGCTAGCATAAACCCTGGGATGAAAGATGCTAAAAATAAATCTCCAGTTGGCACACCTGCTTCTAAAGCGAAAAAGATTAAGATTATTGAAGGTGGTATCATTGTGCCTAAACCGCCACCAACACATATTAGTCCAACAGACAAATGTTTATCATAGTTAAGTCTTAAAAGTTGTGGTAGTGCAACCAATCCTAACATTAATAATTCCCCTCCGGCAATACCAGTAATGGCTGCCAAAAAAATAGCAGCAACCATAGTTTGAACACCCACACTTCCAGGTATAGAGTTTCCCCAAACTGACATAGCATCGAACAAATCTTGGGCAATTCCAGTTTTTTCCATAAATGTTGACATTAAAATAAACAAGGGCACAGCAACCAATGTATACTCTGTGATTAATGTATACATTCTTGAAGCTAATAGTGGCAAAGCATGTGGTCCAATAAAGACAACAGCACCTACAGCTGCAATGGAGATGGTTACAAAAGCCAAAGGTAAGCCTAACATCATCAAAAAAATCATTGATCCAAGCATTATTAGAGTAGCTGTTTCGACTGGAATTGGCATTTTATTTATATTTTATTATCTTCTTTAAAAAAATTAATTATATTTACTATAAATTGAAATCCCATAATAAGAGCAGCAATTCCTACCATGGGCTTAACTAATGCAGGACCATAAGAGTCCATTCCTGTCCCACTAGTTTCACCATTTAATAATGCTGCCCACCCCCAAGGTAGACATGCATAGGATACTACAAAACAAACTATACAGGCAAAAAAAAGATTGAAGGTTTTAATAATTTTTTGAATTTTTTTTGGTAACTTATCTAATATAGTAGTAATAGAAATGTGTGTTTGTTCTTTTGTAACATAAGGACCCGCCATACAAATTGCTGCACCTGACAAATATACACAAGTTTCGAAAACCCAATCAGTTGGGTCGTTAAAGATATATCTCATAATAACTTCATAGGTTGTAAAAAAAACAATAAGTAAATAAAAAGTAGATGCAAAATCACCCATAGTCTGGGAAATAAAATTAATAAAGTTAATTGGGTATTTTAAAAGATTCATTTAAAAAAGTTAATTACAGCAGTCAATAAATACGTTATTGGCTGCTGTATAAGATTTTTAGTCTAACATTCTTATAGTTTTCAAATAACCAACTTGATTATCATAAGCTTGTTTTGCAAAATCACTTTTTTTAGATTCTACTTCCCAGATTTTTGCAGCCATAGCTCTCATTTTTTTTCTCTCACTAGCTGGCCAATCAATTATCGTTACGCCATGATTGTCAAGATCATCTTTTTCAGCCGGACCTCTTAACATAAGTTGTCTCATGTTTATTTGAGTTCCCATATCTCTAGCTGCCATTGTTAAGATTGCTTGAATATCCTTTGGTTGTGCGTTCCATTTTTTTTTGTTTACCGTAAAAGATAAGACAGGCATTGAATGGAAATCAACAATAGCATATTTTGCAACCTTGTGCAGACCTAAAGATTTGTTTGCAACATAATCAGATAAGTCAGCAGCATCTATAACACCTTTTTCTAGGGCACTATAAACCTCACCACCAGATAAATTAACTGGTGAAGCTCCCATAGCTTTTAACAATGAAGTTGCTGTTCCAGATGGAGCTCTCATTTTAACTCCTTTAAAGTCAGCAATAGAATTGATTGGTTTTTTTGATGCAACAGACTCTATACCGGCATTCGGGCAACCTACGAATTGTGCTCCAAATCCGTCATACATTTTTTGGAACAATTCTTTTCCGCCACCATACTCACACCAAGTTGCTGCTTCAAACCAGTTACTATAAGCACCAATTAAATCTGCTAATAAAGGCATAGCTGGATCTCTACCTGCAAAATAAGCTGGTGATGTTAAATCACCATCTATGATACCCATTTTTACAGCTTCAAGTGTTTCATTGGGTGGTATAATTGCCGTTCCAGGAAATATTTCTAAAGTCAATCTTCCACCTAACATTACATTCACTCCATCTATCCAGTCAGACATAAATTGATAAACTGTATGTCCTGATGGTAAGTGAGCTTGGATTCTCCAGTTTTCAGCTGCTTTTACATTTACATTTAATGTAAACAAAAACAAACCTGCAACTAATCCAATTTTTTTTATTAATTGTTTCATTTTCTCTCCTTAGTTATTATTTTATAAAGCCTATTAAATTATATTAGCTTTGACAAATGATAACGTAGTCAAATAAATGGAAAAAACCACCCAAATATTAGTTTTTTCTATATATCTTCTTTTAATAAATTTTTTTAAAACTTTTGATTGAAAAACTTTTTTTATTTATTAATTTTTTGTTGTAAATTCTTTATTTTTATTAGAAAAGGAAGTTATGATAAAATTTAATTTAACAAATAGAGTTGCGATTGTTACTGGTGGAGCCCAAGGTTTTGGCTTGGCCATTACAGAAAGATTTATTCAATCAGGTGCAAAAGTTATAATTTGGGACATAGATGAAGACGCTGCTAAAAAAGCAATTACTAAAGTTGGATCTGAAAATTTAAACTATCAAATTGTAGATGTAAGTAATTTTGAAAATATTAATAAAAGTTTAAAAGAAATTGAAAACCAACATGGTAAAATCGATATATTTGTAAATAATGCAGGTATTGCTGGAATGAATACTACTGTTGCTGAGTATCCAGTTGAAGAATGGAACAGAGTAATAAACCTTAATCTTAATTCTGTATTTTATTGCTGTAAAGCAGTTGTGCCATTTATGATTAAAAATGA
>JADHQX010000118.1 GCA_016777745.1 Candidatus Pelagibacterales bacterium | reverse complement strand
AACAATCTAAACCAGTCGTGATTTGTGTTTTCGATAAAAATTCAATGAAAGATTACATAAATGTTCAAACAATATTAAGAAAGGCTGGTGTTAGCACTGAAATTTATCCTGGAGAAAGCAAACTAAAAAAACAAATGGATTATGCAAACAAAATAAAATCTCCAGCAGTAATTTTATATGGTGAGAATGAAATCAAATCAGGGAAACCGACTTTAAGGAACCTAAGTTCAGGTGAAGAAAGGTCAATTGAAATAAAAGAATTAGTTAATGAAATCAAAAAAATTATCTGAAGCAATAATTAAAACCTTTAAGACAAATGGTTTTGTTTTATCAGAACCAGACGTTCTTTTAGACTCAGATTATATTATAGAAAGATCTGGAGAAAAATTTAGAAGTTCAATGCTTACTTTTGATAGTGAAGATGGAAAAACGATGTGTTTAAGACCGGACTTAACAGTTGCATCATGTATAAGTTTCTTGCAAAAAAAATCTTCTTCAAAAATTTATTATTCTGGTCAAGCATACAGAAGATCAGAAGGCAAAGGCGCAAACTTTATTAATGATCAATTAGGTATCGAAATTCTAGGTTCAAAAAACCTCATTAAAGATGATTTTAAAGTAATCAGCACAATCTTAAGTTCAGCAAAAAAAATTAAAATAAAAAAAATTAAAATTAAAGTAGGTGACATAAGTTTATTTAAGAGCTTAATCAACGCTCTCGAGATGCCTGAAAGATGGAAGTTAAGACTAATTAGACACTTTTGGAGACCAAGTTACTTTGAAGAACTTTTAAAGAGATTAGAAAAAAATACAGATATTGACGCAGTAACTTTTAATGCGGATAAAAAAAGATTTTATGAAATGAAAAAACTAGATCAAACTAAAATAGTTGCCGGTAGATCAATATCAGAAATTTTAAAAAGATTTGATAAAAAGATAAAAGACCCAAGATCTTTTGCTAATGGAAAAAAAATTGTAAAAATTATTAAAAATTTTTTAAAAATTAATTGCAAACTTTCAGAAGTTGATGACAAGTTATTAAATTTTTCAAAAAAAAATAACCTAAAAGAAAATATATTTAAAAATTTTAAGTCTATTCAAAATCTTAAAAAACTTAATCAAGATATTAATTTTATCGCTAATTTTGGTAGAGATGTAGAATATTATACTGGAATTGTTTTTGAAGTAATGTCAGGGACAAAAGAAATTGCTTCAGGCGGTCGTTATGATGATTTGTTAAAAAGCTTAGGAGCTAAAAAGAATATTCCAGCCGTTGGTGCAGCAATTAACTTAAAAAATATATGAAAGATTTAATTACTATAGGTTTACCAAGCAAAGGGCGATTAAAAGAAAAATCAATATCGTTCTTTAATGATAGCGGGCTAAAAATTGTACAAAGTGAAAAAGAGAGAAATTATTTCGGTACTATTGATAATAAACCCAATTTTAAAATTATATTTCTTCACGCTAAAGAAATCATTCAAAGATTAGGAGACGGAACTTTAGATATTGGTGTATCAGGTCTAGATCTTTTAAAAGAATCAGCCAAAAATTTACAAGATAAAATAAATATTCAAAAAAATCTTGAATATGGAAATGCGAACCTAGTAGTTGCCGTGCCAGATGACTGGATAGATGTGCAGACAATTGCTGACCTCGAAGAAATATCATTTGATATAAGATCCAAAAGAAATACTAGACTGAGAGTAGCAACTAAGTATCCGAATTTAACTAACGATTTTTTGATTTCAAAAGGAGTTACTCAATACAAATTGATACCTAGTCTTGGTGCTACAGAAACTTATCCTTTTATAGGCTCTTCAGAAATAATTACTGATATTACTTCTACAGGGAAAACTTTGGCTGATAATAATCTACGTATTCTTAAAGATGGATTGATACTTAGCTCTAGAGCATGTTTATTTATTGCAAAAAAAAAGGCTGCAAAATTGCAGCCTTTTTTAAAATCTTTGGGTAGGTGAAATTACATTCGCATTCCAAAGATAAAAAGATAAGTAAATATCCCATTATCAATCATCAGACATTGAAAAGACATTGAAGTTGAATTTATTTAGAACTTAAACTCGGAAGTAAAAGACATTGAATAATTGATATTCAATGTCTTCCTATTATCTATACGCACCACATCTTTATTCCTCTTCTTTTTGCGTACACCCATTATATCAAACTGCGTAAAAAACACTTTTGCGTATGCTTTAATTAAATGCCATTTTTAATATGGTTATGCGAGTAGCGCACTTCATCTAAAAGAGAAATATATCGGCATTTATTTTTTCTTCTAAAAATAATTTTAAAAAAAATAAATCTTCAAAGATGAAGATGTATAAATAAACATAGAGATATGAATATGCCATATTATCTACGATAGTTGGTTAGAAAGTATTTCTTCGGTCATTGTTCTCGTCATCAAAAAATGACGATTGTTTAACCTATGGCAGATACAAAGTGAGAGTTAATGAAATTAAGTACAAAGCAAAAGCAAGATTTGATTGATAGTTATGTCCAAAATAAAGACATAAGAACTGATTATGAAATAGTGGCGAATACTAGAACTCAAATGAGTTTTGAAAGTTTAGATAAAAATCTCTCCCTATTATCTGCCATAGTGAATAAACACTTCATTAAAGGCAAATGGCAGAAGAAATTAAGTGAAAGAATTATATTTGATTGTTGGCACCAAAGAACAGCACAACACACACACTCTCATATCTTTCTAATAGTGCCACCAATTCATAATGTTGAATTAGTTATTATGAGAGCAAGATGTGCTTGGCATTCAATTGGAATTAAAAACAAACATTTGAATTTTGATTTGTATGTAAAGAAAAAGTATTTTGGAACAGAAGAAAGAATATCGTCATACAACATTAGAGATTTTTATGATGATGTTAATTTAGGATTAGAAAACAAACATAGCAGACATTAAGGAGAGAAAAATGAGTTGTGTAAGATACAAAAAAGGACAAGAAGGAGTAATCAAAATATCTCACTACTATATGAACGAGATTATCAGATTATGCCTTTATACAATTAAGAATGAAAAGGCAGAAACTTTACAAGAAGTTAGAGCAAGAAAAATACTAGATAGAATAGATAAGTATTTAATTCAAACAGGAAAGAACAAAGAGTTTCTACAAAGTTTCAAAGGTAAAGAAACAAGAGGAGTTTTACCAATATGATTACACAAAAAATTAAAACAATGATGAGTGAAGTAGATAAACATATTTCAAAAAAAGAAAGATTAAAGGCAATGTCTAAAATTGAGGACATTGTTGAAGAGATGAACAAGGTTAAAACAGAACAAATGACAAAGGCAAAACAGGAGAAAAAAATATGAGTTTAATACCAATGAACACAGAACAGTTGAGAAGAGTAGCGATAAAAAATGCGGAAGATAGAAGAGAACAAGAAAGACAGTATCAAGCGAAGGTAGAACAAATGTCTAAACATAATGTTGGTGGTTTGTATGACATAAGAGCGATTAAGAAATCAAATCAGTTTAAAGAACAGAAAGTTTATTTTGATACAGACAAAGTAACTGCTGAATTTGAAGATATGCTTACTTACAATAGATTGATTACAAAGAAACAAAACTTCCTTGACCATTTAAAATCATTGGGTCATTCAGCAACAGATGCCCATTCAATGAGATTATGGACGAGAATAGTAGATGAAATCATTGGCGATGTAAAAATCTCATACGATATTAAAGATTAAAGAAATTGTTAATGTAAATTCTTAAACAAGTTAATCAGCAACAATAGAGGAATAAGATGTTTAACACAGAAAAGAAACAAGAAGACAAAAGAAAAGTTAATTTAGCAATTAAACCAGAAGTATATGAAGAGTTTAAGAAAGCAACAAAAGAAAGATTACAAACAAAATCTTGGGTAGTTGAAAACTTTATGAAATCCTACACACTAAAAACAAATAAATAATTAAGTATTTAAGTATTACATTAACTCAAATGGTGTCGGTGGTTTTTTAAAGTTCCACTGACACCAATCTTTACATTTACTATTTTAAATGAAGAGATTATTAGACATAATATCTGTAATGTAGAACTTCAAACAACTATTTGTGATGTTTAATTATTTTTTTTTGGATTGTATTGTGGTATGTAATTAGTAAATGAAACTTACATACCGCCCAGAAATAGATAATCTAAAAATATTTGCCTTTAAAAACAATATTTTTCCTAAAATTAAAATTATTTCCAAATATTTATAATGAAATTAATTAATTGTAATTTATCTGACGCAAAGTTACTTTTCAAAATTCATCGAGAATCTGTTAATAAAGGACATTTAAGATCTATATCTCGTATTCCCACCTTTAAAATATGGAAATCATGGTTACAATATAAATTATTCATTTCAAAATCTAAAATTTTTATTGGGAAGATTAAAAACTACAAATTTGGTTTTACAAGATTCGATCATATAAATAAAAAAAACTATGAAGTCTCTATCGGAATTCTTTCAAAACATTGTAACCAAGGTTTGGGTACAAAGTTTTTAAAACTATCAATAAAAAAATTTACTAAGATTTACAAACCAAAAAAAATAGTCTGCTTAATAATAAAAACTAACAAAAGATCTGAACAATGTTTTAAGAAAAATAACTTTAAATTGATTAAATTTGATAAAAGAAAACATAAGACACACAATAATCCGAATTTGAAAAAGGATAATTATTTTGAATATTTTGAAAAGACATTGAAAACTTAAAACAAAAAAAAAGGCAGAGAGTGTTGAATTCTCTGCCTTTTTTGAATTTTTGATTTGGGTTTTTGAGATTACATTCTTCTACCTTTTTGAAATTATCAAGTGATTACTCATCTTTTTGATGACCTTCGTTGAAAACTTCGTTGAGAAAATCTGAAATTTTGGAAGGACTTTGTAAGTTGTCCTTAAAAATTTTAAAAAATCTGTACTAAACTTTAATCTTATTTTTTCTTAGTTTTTTAACTTGATAGTTTGTCAAAAGATTTCCATTTTCGTCTTTTATGTT